>NZ_JBKVCZ010000086.1:0-30486 GCF_046966825.1 Hungatella sp.
GGTGGACGGCGTCGGATAGAAATCCTGCACCTGTTCCGGCATGTATCCCAGGTCCCGCAAGTACTCGGCCAGTTCGATGGCCTCGGGCAGGCCGGAGCCCGGATGGGAGGACATCAGATACGGGACGAGATACTGCTTCATGCCAAGCTGTGCGTTCATATCCTTATATTCTTTGACAAACTGTCGGTACACCTTATTCTGCGGCTTGCCCATGCGGCTTAGCACCTTGTCCGCCACGTGCTCCGGTGCTACCTTTAACTGGCCGCTGACATGGTACTGGCACAGTTCCTTTAAAAACTTCCGGCTGGGGTCTGCCAGCACGTAGTCAAACCGGATTCCGGAACGGATGAAGACCTTTTTCACCTTTGGCAGAGAGCGGAGCTTCCGGAGCAGTTCAATATAATCCGAGTGATCTGCCTTTAAATTCCTGCACGGTTCCGGGAACAGGCACTGGCGGTTCGGACATGCGCCTTTGGTCAGCTGTTTCTCACAGGCAGGCGAGCGGAAATCAGCGGTGGGGCCGCCCACATCGTGGATATAGCCCTTAAAGTCCGGTTCTTCCGTCAGAAGCTTTGCCTCAGCCACCAGCGAATCATGGCTTCTCACCTGAATGATCCGTCCCTGATGGAAGGTCAGTGCGCAGAAGCTGCATGCGCCGAAACAGCCGCGGTTGCTGATGAGGCTGAATTTGATCTCCCGAATGGCCGGAACACCGCCCTCCTCTTCGTAGGACGGGTGATAGTTCCTCATATACGGAAGGTCGTAAACCTCATCCATCTCCTCGGTGGTTAATGGCCTGGAAGGCGGATTCTGAACGACGTAGCAATTGTCCTGGTACGGTTCCACCAGACGTTTCCCTGTAAATGGATCCGTGTTGCTGTACTGGATATAATAGCTCCTGGCGTATTCCAGCTTATCTTCTTTCATGGCGCCGTAGGATGGCAGGGTCAGCGCGTCGTAGACGCTGTCCAGGCTGCTGGTCTTGTATACCGTTCCGTCTATGAAGGTAATGTCTTTGATATCAATTCCGCTGTTTAATGCGTCTGCAATCTCGACGACGGACCGCTCTCCCATTCCGTAGGAGATTAAATCAGCCTGGGAGTCGATCAGGATCGAATGCTTTAACCGGTCAGACCAGTAATCGTAATGGGCCAGCCGCCTTAAGCTGGCTTCGATGCCGCCGATGATGATCGGAATCCGTTTGTAGACGCTGCGGATCAGGTTGCAGTAGACGACCGTCGCGTAATCGGGCCGCTTTCCCATAACGCCGCCCGGAGTGTAGGAATCCTGCTGTCTCCGCTTTTTGGAAACGGAATAGTGGTTTACCATGGAGTCCATATTTCCGCCGGATACGAAGAAGCCCAACCGGGGCTCTCCCAGCACCCGGAGGCTCTCCGGATCTTTCCAATCCGGCTGGGCGATGATCCCCACCTTGTAGCCGTGCGCCTCCAGAAGCCGGGTTATGATGGCGTGTCCGAAGGAGGGGTGGTCCACATAGGCGTCACCGCTCACATAGACAAAGTCACATTGGTTCCAGCCGCGGATATTCATATCGGCGCGGTTCATTGGCAGGTAATCGTGTATCATATTGCAGCTCCATTTCTGTTTATAATATCGTAATAATCGCGGATAAAGTAGTCGGCCAGACTCTTCTTCTCCGCTTCCATATGCCTGGAAAATTCGTCATCCACAGCACAGACCGTCATGCCGGCCCGTTTCCCAGCCAGTATTCCGGCGGGTACGTCTTCGAAGACAAGGCATTTACCAGGGGCTACGCCCAGACGGCCAGCTACATTCAGATAGATGTCGGGCGCCGGTTTTCCGGCTGCCACCTCGCAGGCGGTGGCGATAACTTGAAAATAGTCTCCGATCTTCAAAGTATCGATGACTGCGTCTACCATCTCTCTTCCGTTGCTGGTGGCAATGCCGGCCGCGATGCCGCGGGACTTCAAATGGCTGAGAAATTCACGGGCACCGGCCTTTAACGGCACCTGATGGCGGTATTTCTCGATGGACATCTCCCGCCAGATGGCTTTGATGTCTTCGATGGATTCCCTCAGTCCGAACCGGTCCTTAAAATAGACGGCGGTCTCGGAAAAACTCATTCCCTCGATCTCCTTCTGCAGCTCCGGAGGACAGTCGTGTCCATAGTTTTTAAGGAACTCAATGTCAATATCCTTCCACATCCACATGGAGTCCACAAGCGTTCCATCCAGGTCGAATATGACCGCTTTTGTCTCTTCTATCATCATCATTACTCCTGATTTGTCTTTTTTAGCAGTTCCAGTTCCTCATGGGTCAGCGGCCGGTACTCTCCCGGCTTCAGTGCCTCATCGAGCACGAGCGTCCCCATGGATAACCTCTTTAAGTATACCACATGACACCCCAGTGTTTCAAACATCCGTTTCACCTGATGGAATTTTCCTTCATGAATCGTAAGGAGGATCTCAGACAGCTCACCGGAGTCCCCACGATGAACGACTTCCAAATCAGCAGGAAGCGTTTCCGTTCCGTCTGAGAGAACCAGTCCCTCCGCCATACGGTCTTTCGCGTCTTCTGGAAGCATTCCCTCTATTTTGGCGTAGTAGACCTTGTCCACGTGCTTTTTCGGCGAGAGCAGGCGGTGGGTTAAATCTCCGTCATTGGTTAAGAGGAGCAGCCCCTCTGTGTCGATATCGAGGCGGCCCACAGGAAATAAATCATCCCGTTTCCTGTCGGTGATCAGCTCCACCACCGTCTCATGCAGCCTGTCTTCCGTCGCAGAGACGACGCCCTGCGGTTTATGGAGCATATAGTATTCATATTCCACATAGGACACGTTCCGTCCATCTACGGCAACCGTGTCGGAGGAGGGAGAAATCTTCCGCTCACTCTTCTTCTCCGTCACACCGTTTACAGATATGCGACCCTTTCGGGCCATCTCTTTGATCTGGCTTCTCGTTCCCTCGCCCATCTCCGTTAAATATTTGTCCAGCCTAATGGTATCCTTCATCACTGCCACCGCCATCCCGGATAGTATTTGTTCTTGAGCGCCATGCCCGTTCCCTTGGCAAACCCCAGGGGATAGCCGTCCACGCAGACGAGGCACCAGCCCTTGACCGGCCCTTCCTCCGGCGTCAGGGAGATCGTTTCTCCCTTTAAATACCGGATGACGCGGTCATCCTCCTTTTTCCAGGAGATAGTCTGCCTAAAGTCTTCTGCATGAAGGGTCATGGCAAGAGCCTGTCCAGGCTCAAAGCGTTTGTTCTTCAGTTCGCCCAGGAGAAGCCCCGTTCTCAGATAACGGAGTTCCTTTGCCGGAACAAAGTTTTCCGGCAGATAGTAGACAGAATCATTTTTAATCATGATTCTGGAACCATCGAATTCCCGGTTCATGAGGGCGAAAAAATCCGTAAGCTCCGTTGGAAGGGCTGGGGCCTTTTTCCCCTGCGGCTCCGTCCTGGAACGTTCCCGGCTGCCAGCAGCCGTCCTCTCCGCTCCACCGCCATTTTTCCGCAGCAGGGATATAAAATGCCCCTCGCCCTTTATCTTATGAGGAAACAGACGGATACAGCCGTCGAGGCCGATTCCCCCCGATGCGCCTTCAAACAGAGGGAGCCTGATCAGTTCCATCTCCTGGTGGTTCTCCAGAATATGGCAGATAATCTCCTCATCCTCGCAGCGTGAAAAGGTGCAGGTAGAGTAAAGCAGCAGACCGCCTGGAGCCAGCATGCGGACCGCCTGGTCCGTGATCTCCTTCTGGATTTCACTGTAGTACTCCGGTCCGCGCTCCTCATAGCTTTTCACCATATCATCGTCCTTGCGGAACATCCCTTCCCCGGAGCACGGCGCGTCGATCAGAATCTTATCGAACCACGGGCCGAATACATCGGCCAGCTTATCGGGAGTCTCGCTGGTGACACAGATGTTGGAAATCCCCCAGAGCTCCAGGTTTTTAAGCAATGCTTTCGCCCTCGAATTGCTGATGTCGTTGGAGATAAGGACGCCCTTTCCAGCCAGCCTGACACCCAGCTCCGTGCTCTTCCCTCCGGGCGCCCCGCACAAATCCAGAACCCGGTCTCCCGGCTCCACCGGAAGAAGCATGGCCGGAGTCATGGCGCTGGGCTCCTGCAGGTAATAGAGTCCGGCGTAATAATAGGGATCCTTGGCCGGACGTTCCGTTCCCTCGTAATAAAATCCGTTTGGAATCCAGGGTACCGGTTTTAAATCCCAGGAAACCAGCTCCGGAAATGCTTCCGGCGTAACCTTTGCCGTATTGACCCGCAGTCCATACAGCCGTTCCTCGTCGAAGCTTTTTAAATAGGCGGAAAATTCCTCTTCGCCCAGTAAGTCTCTCATTCTGTTTAAATACTCTTCGGAAAGTTTCAATTCGCTCACGTGTGTAACTCCTGCCTTTCTCTATGGCAATCTTAATATACTAATAGGAATATTTCAACCGGTATTTCTGCAGATATTTTAATACCCAGTAGGGATTTAAGCTCATTTCATCTTCATGGTCCGTCTTCATATAGATCCCGACATGAAGATGAACTTCAAAATTACCGGTGGTCCCTTCCACCGTGCTGTACCCGGTGTCACCCATGAAGCCCAGCAGCTCTCCGGCCTTTACGGCATCGCCCTCCTGCCACTGCCGGCTGTAGCCGTACAAATGGGCGTAATAGAGATAAGCGCCGCCGGGAGCGCGGATTCCGATCCGCCATCCGCCTTTCTCCAGCCACCCCACCTTTTCCACAACCCCATCCGACATGGAGACAACGGGATAATATCCCCGGGGCCGCTCTGTCCCCATGATGTCACAGCCCTCGTGGCCACGCTCTCCGCCGTACGTGCGCTTATCCATCCAGCCGTTTTCAAAGGTGACGGGGGGAGACGCGGCGTTCGTATTTTCCGGGATAGGAAAGAATTTTAAATCGCCGAGGACGGTCTCATACGCCTGCTTCAGCTTCCGGTATTCCGCCGGTTTCACGGCCAGCAGACGGTCTGTATGGCAGGCGGTATCCCTGACATCGGTCAGATCGTAATTGTGCTCGATCATCAGGGAAGTGAGCAGATCGTAATCGAGGGGACCGGATTCTGCGATCAGGTTACCCAGCCTCATACTGCGGAAATCATCGCTCTCACAGGTATAGGCGTCCAGCTGGTAATAGGTAGGATTGTTGTAAAGGTAATCGATCATGGTCACATGAAAGAAGGAAAGAAGCAGGATTAAAAGAAGAATCATCATCATATCGATACGGCCTCATCATATATTTGTATAAAACAATCTATTCAGGTGCTCATGAAAAAATCCTTCTTCCGCTTCTGTTCCGTTGCGGTGCTCTGCGTTCTTCTGTTAAGTCCGGCGGCCGCGACTCAGGGGGCAAAAAACGGACTGGTTCTGTGGGCCACGGTAGTTCTCCCCACACTCCTGCCGTTCATGATCTGTTCCAACGTCATCGTCGCACTGGACGCGATCCATATTCTTACATTTCCCTTCCGCGGGTTCCTTCGTAATTTTTTTAAGCTTTCGGACGCAGGAAGCTACATTCTCGTCTCCGGCCTCCTCTGCGGCTATCCCATGGGAGCCAGAAACTGCAGCGATTTTCTCGATGGGGAACGGATCACGAAGGCGGAAGCCAGATACTTATTAAGCATCTGCAACCATCCCAGTCCCATGTTTCTGCTGGGCTACGCGGCTTCAGAGCTGCCGGGTGCCGTACCGGTGTGGATGCTTATGGCCGCTGTTTATTTACCGGTGGTCCTGATCGCCTGGCTGTCCCGGAAGCTCTATGGAATCCAGACGGTCTCTCCGTCGCTTCCATATTCCAGGGAAGCACAGCTGACCTTCGATGAAAGTCTGATGGATTCCTGCGAGGTCATGGTGAAAATCGGCGGCTATATCATGCTGTTTTCGATTCTCGTCTTTTATATTACGGAACTCCCGTTACATAATCCGGCCGGAAAAGCGGCACTGCTTGGTTTTGTGGAGATCACAACGGGAATCCGCGCCATCTCCAGTTCGATTCCGTCCATGGCGGGGGGCATGTGGATCGCCGCCGCTACCGCCTTCGGCGGGCTGTCCGGAATCTTTCAGACAAAGAGTGTCATAAAAAATGCCGGATTATCCATCCGGCACTATGTAGCATGGAAAGCGGTTCACAGTCTGCTTTCTGCGGCAATCTTTATTCTATTGGCATGCTGCCGTCAGCTTCCGTGGGCGGCATAACCGCGCCGGTCAGCTCCTGACGGTTGGAGGAGACAATATCATAGCTGGACTGCATGGAAGTCATAAAGGCATCAAATCTGCCCTGTGCTCCTTCCATGGAGTGGCTGATGATGGTCTGAAGGCTCTTTAACATATCGTCCGTGTACTGGACGGCGCTCTGGCGGATATCGTTGGCGTCGGAAACGGCCTTCTCGACGATGTCCTGAGCCTGTAAATTCGCCTGATTGATGATCTCATTGGCCTGGGCGTATGCCTTCTGCATGATCTCATGCTCGTTAACCAGTTCATCCGTATGGGCGGATGCCTGGGCGAGTATGGAATCTGCCTGCTGATGAGCCTCGTTTAAGATCACGTCGCGGTTGCTGATGATCTTCTGATACTGTTTGATCTCATCCGGAATCCGAAGGCGCAGCTCCACAAGAAGCTCTTCCAGTTCGTCACGGTTTACGACGATCTTACTGTTGGAAAGCGGCTGGTACTTACAACCATCGATATATTCTTCAATTTCACCAATTAACTGTTCAATTCTACTCATCATAATGCGTCTCTCTCCTTACCCGTTTTTCTATCTATTTTCTATCTGCCATCTTCCTCCTGATGCATTCTGCCACACTGGCAGGAACGAATGCACTGATATCCCCGTCATAGAACGCGATTTCCTTGACGATACTGGAGCTCAAATAGGAGTATTTTAAATTCGTTGTCAAAAATATGGTATCCACCTCCGGCGCGATAACCCGGTTGGTCTGTGCCAGCTGAAGCTCGTACTCAAAATCAGTGACGGCACGGAGTCCGCGGACTACGACATCAGCCTGATTTGCACGCACAAAATCAATTAAAAGCCCTGCAAAAGCTTTCACTTCCACATTGCCTAAATCTTTCGTTATTTCCTTTAACATATTAACACGTTCTTGGACAGAAAACAACGGAGTTTTTGAATTATTATTCAAAACTCCGATAATTAACTGATCGGACATCCGGGCCGAACGCTCGATGATATCGAGATGGCCCAGCGTCACCGGATCGAAGCTTCCCGGATATACGGCCGTTTTCATAAAACCACTCCTTTTGCTATAAAAACATGTTTATTCGTCTTATAGATTTTTTCTCTGCGGCATTCGTACCCCATGGATTCCAGATATTCGAAGCCGGTGTTTAAATCCGCTTCCACAATTAGGAGCGTGTCCTCTGAAATAAGCGGGGAAGATGACAGATACTCTAGAACCTGACGCTCTAATTCCTTCCCGTAGGGAGGGTCCATGAAGACGAAATCAAAGACGTAATCCTTACCCTCCAGGCGGCGCAGGCCGGTGAGAACGTCACAGTTCATGACAACGGACTCTTCCTCCAGCTTCGTGGTCTGTAAGTTCTCCCTGATGCATTCCGCGGCCTTTGGGTTCATCTCGATAAAAACTGCCCTGTCAGCTCCGCGGCTCAAGGCCTCGATGCCGATGCCGCCGCTTCCGGAAAAGAGATCGAGAAAGGTGGTGCCCGGCAGATCCGGATTTAAAATGTTGAATAAAGTCTCCTTGATGCGGTCTGTGGTGGGTCTCGTATCCTGACCCTCTATGGTTTTTAAAAGAAGCCTTCTGGCTTTTCCTGCTATTACTCTCATGAAATGGTGTCCCTCATTCTTCTGGTGTTATGTACCATTATAGTATGAAAACGGAAGATATACAACCCAATTACAGTAAAAAAGAACCTTCAGTTTTAAACTGAAGGCTCTTCCTTATTGTTTCTTGGCTTATTTACCAGCCATCTGTCTTTCCTGAGCTTCGATCATTTTCTTAACCATATAGCCACCAACAGAACCGTTCTGTGCAGAGGTTAAGTTTCCGTTGTAACCGTTAGTTAACGGAACACCGATCTCGTTTGCAACTTCCATTTTGAATCTGTCCATTGCTTCTCTTGCTTCTGGTACGTTTGTTGTGTTAGAAGATTTTCCTGACATATTGATATGCCTCCTTTTCGTCTATCACCATGCTTTTGTTTTGTGTTTTTCATGGTGTGTTTTGTGCTACACTCCTATTATGGCTCTGAAGGAGAATAATACACTAGAAGGTTTTTCCAAAATTTTATGTCATAGAATACTTGTCATGTACCAGATGGAAAGGAGAACTGCTGCCGCCAAATATCCGTCCACGAGACGATAACTGCGTTTTCTTTCTTTTTCGATTTCATGAAAAGCCTTTTGATTCAGAATAGTAGCCCCTTCTGCGGGAGGTGCTGAAATGAACCATGCTTTATCCCATTCCTGGCTCCAGTCGACTTTTTTGCCGGATGCGCGGCTTACTGCGTAAAGAAGAATCAGAATTAAAAGTATGGCGAGAAGCAGCCATGGAAGCAGTTCCATAACAGGCAAATATGCTCTCGTCCCCAAAAATTCCGGCAGGACATTGGGAAAACGAAACTCCAGCATGGTCAGTATACCAGCGCTGACAGCTTCAAAAAACACCGGTACCATACAGACCGCCAGGGAATCTGTAAACTCATATAGAAGACCCAGGCAGATTCCAATCAACAGGTATCCGGGAGCTGTGTAAGGATTGAGACATGTCAGGGCATACAACAGAGCACTCAGAACCAGAGCGGAAACCACACTTTTCTGTTTAAAGGTATCGTAAAACAGGATACAGGCAATTATGCTGTAAAACAGATTCCTGAAAAGCAGAATCAGGAAATGCCAGATGTAACCCGCCCCAGTAACGGAGCGCGCCATGAGTGCAGGGTTAGGAAGGACAGCCATAGTGACTGCGATGCTGCCGTTTTCGATGATATAAAATAAGACGCCGATAACGGCTGAAGCCAGGTAAATGCCAGATGAAACATGCGTAAAGTGGATATGTTTCATCAAGATAGCCTTATTTTTTCTGCCCCAGTGAACCCACGCCGCAGTATATCCGATTACAGCGGCTGGAACCATTGTCATCCACTGTGGCTTCAGCAGAGAAAAGTAGAGCATATTACAGAAAATTACCGTCACAAAAGAAAAAAACAATGCCTTTATCATCTGCCTGTTTAGATTTCTTACTTCATGGACAACTTCCATACTCCAATAGTCTTTGGTAATATCGGTGAACTGATACCCTGATTTTTCATAAGCGTCGATTTGTTTTAATGCTTTTTCTATGTCCGGTGCTTTTCCCTCTGAATCCTGTTTCCTGAGTTCCTCACAAACCTCCTTTATTTTTGCCATTCTTACCATCTCCCTTTCTGTGTTGGAAATACATTGTTCCATGCAGCTTTCCAGGGACAGAGTACAGCCTTCCATACTCCTGATATCTTCGATGGATACATTCAGCTTCCGGTAAAGCCTGATCTGATGCAGCGTCTTCACGTCATCCGCAGAATATTCCCGGTACTGGTTCTCCGGATTCCGGCACGGCGCGATCAACCCCTCTCTTTCATAAAAACGGATATTCTGACGCGTAATGCCTGTCAGCTGTTCCACATCTTTGATCGTCATCCTGCTCCGCCTCCTTTCAGTCTCAGAGTAAGGGGTATACAGGGTATAATGTCAAGGCTTAAATGAGATTTTTTGAAAATTTACCGACCGCATTTACCGTTTCCCACCGGTCAATACGGTCTTCACGAGATATTCTGCCCTCTCATACTCTTTTTTTTCAACATAAAGGTAATACTGTCTTAAGACGGATTCATCCATAAAGGCAGTTCCCAGCGTCCGGCGGCCCCGTCTTCCGCAGTCAGGCACGGTTTTCCAGTCATACGGGATCTGATTCGCAGCCAGAATATCCTTTACACGGTTAAAATCGTTCAGTGAAAATGTAACCAGAACTTCTTTTTTCTGCCAGAAAAACATGGTTTGTGTCCTCCTATTGATCCGATGGTTCTCCCAGTATTTTTTCGATCGAGGTCTTTACCAGCTGGAAGGCCACTTCGTTCATTCCGCTGTTGATGATGATGTCCGCCAGCGGTTTGGTAGGTTCTACATATAAGTAATGCATGGGCTTGACGGTCGTCAGATACTGTTCCACCACGCCCTCGATATCCCGTCCGCGCTCCTTGACATCCCGGATCACCCGCCGCAGAATCCGTTCATCCGCGTCCGCCTCCACAAATATCTTGATGTCAAACATATCGCGGAGCCGCTGGTCGGCAAATACCAGAATTCCCTCCACCAGAATTACCCTTTTTGGAAGGACTGTGAGAAACTGATCCGACCGGTTGTGCTGGGAATAATCGTATACGGGACATTGGGCGGACTCGCCGCGCTGCAGTCTGGACAGCTGATCCAGGAGAAGCTCCGTCTCAAACGCCTCCGGATGATCGTAATTCATTTTTTTCCGCTCCTCAAAGGGAATGCCATCCTGCTTTTTATAGTAATTATCGTGATAAAGGACGGCGATATCATCGTGAAACGCATCCTTTAACCGGTTGGTAAATGTGGATTTCCCTGATCCGGTTCCCCCTGCGATTCCAATTAATATGCTCTTCATAGATTTATTCCTCCCGCGTTTTTTTGTATTTACTCTCTGTATTCTTTTGATTCGATCTGCGAATCTCATTCAAACGCTCCAAATCCTCTTTGGTGCATCCATTTCCGTAACGCGCCTTCTCGTATACCTGATGGTAGATCCCGCAGAGGGAAGGCTCCTCCGGAAATCCGCTTTTATGTTCCAGCTCCTCCGGCGTTTCCGTCCGGGAAATCCGGCCTCTGCCGTCAAGCCGTCTCAAAATTTCTCTTTTATACGCCCTGCGGATTCTTCCCTCAATGGTAAAATCTCTCCACAGAGGCGTTCCCTTCGCCTGTCCGGTATGGATCCTGCTGAAAAAAACGGCCGGTTTCATGAATTCCTTTTCATCGCCGTCTTCTCTCGGCTTTAACAGACGGATTAGCAGGAAGAAAAGCTGTCTGAGCAAATATACAGCGAGAAGTACTATGAAAACGACGGCAACGGCTGTGAGAGCCGCATCCAGGATTTTTGCGATGAGCGAAGGCGGCGCCGCCTCTTCTCCCAGCTCCGGAGGGATAAAGCTCCCGGAAGGCATGGATTCCAACGGCTCATTTACGCCTTCCGGAAGAAAACGGGCCAGAAAGCGGAGAATGGCGGTCAGGACAGACTTTAACCCGTTCACCAGCCAGTCCAGGTGAAGAAGGGAAAACACGGCCATGAAAGCTCCCGTCACAGCCAGAAACACGGCCATGTACACTCCATTTACCAGCTTCATCTGCGATTTCGGAATCTGATCCGTCGCCGGATGCATGCTCAGAAAACTGTCGCAGGAATGGAGCTGCAGATGAAGCAGATAGAAAAGGATTACCAGAAATAATCCCGCATACCCTGCTGTCATGAGCCGTGAACTGGGAATGAAGTATCCGGCAATGTAGAGGAAAACAGACACGCCGGCCAATATTATATGGATTCCGCTTAAATCGGCGGTAATCCAGCGGTTGAGCCATTTAAATCTTGTCATAAGGCACCTCCCACTTCATCGTCTGAGCAGCCGGACAGAGGGAAAACACTGCCTCGTCTTCCGGCCGCAGTGGTGCGATCCATAAGGATCCCGGACTATAGCGGCAGAATTCCTGGTATGCCGTCTGAAGCTCCGGCCGTTTGCAGGATGAGATCATGATGTATAGACAGTCTTCCGCCTTCTTTTCCAGACTTCCTTCCCTCATCAGTGTCTCGAAGGGAGTCAGGGAAATGTCGTAGCGGAGACGGCTGAGCGCCTCCATGCACCGGGTGACGTGGCTCGCTCCCGCCCCGGCGGGGACAAAGGAGGGCTCTTCGGCCGCCGCATCGATGCCGTTGCTGAAAAATCCGGTTGGAATTCCCGCGGAGACAAAGGCGTCGATGAAGGAACCGCAGATCGAGATGGCCTCCTCCCGGAGCGCCTCCGACGCCCATGGATAGTCCGAATCCATATTCAGAAAGAGGAAGATATTCTGGGAGGCCGTGGACTCATGGACATTGACCTTTAAAGCGCCGGTTCGGGCCGTGGCCTTCCAGTTGACACTGCGCATGGAGTCGTAGGTCTGATACTCCCGGATTCCCTTCAGTTCAAAGGGATCGGTAACCAGTCTGCTTCTCGACAGGCAGGTGCCCATCATCTTCTGAAATGGAACATTCAGACGGCCGCAGTCCGCAGCTGCCGGATAGACGTATAAATGAGAATCCAGGGACAGAGTTTCGATGAAATGGCCGGAAAAGAACAGATCATGGCTGACCAGATCCAGACTCTTTATTTCGTAATATCCGCGTTTGCGGCAGTAGAACCGCAGCTTTCTCGTGATCTTCTGATAAGGAAAGACGGAGAAGACGTCGTTGCGGTACGTATAGTCGGAGACAGCGGAGTTCTCCCCCGTGACGAATTCCAGTTCTCTGCCGATGCGGAATTTGACCCGCAGAATCGAGAGCGGAAGAAACTTCGCATTGACAACGGTCTCCAGGAGATGAGCCTCTCCGCCGCAGACCGCGGGATTTCCCTGAAACGCTGCGTCCGCAGTCAGTCCCTTTTTCCAGAACCGCTCGTATAAGACGCGCTGAAGGACATAGAGAAAGCAGGCCCCAAGGGCCATCAGGATCAGTTCCATTTATGTATTCCACTCCTCTGTAGGCACAAAGACGGTATTTAAGAGCTGTTCGATAATCTGGCGGCCCGTACTTCTTCCAGTCAGTGTTCTGGCGAGAACCAGCCTGTGAGCCAGGACGGGAACGGCCAGCGCCTTGATATCCTCGGGAACCACGTAGTCCCGCCCCTTCACCAGGGCATAGGCCCGGGCTGCCCGGTAAAAGGCCAGGCTGCCGCGGGGACTGACGCCCCCTTCCACTTCGCTGTGCTTCCTGGTGGCGAGAACCAGTTCGACGAGATAATCCATCAGATGGGGATGGACGTATACCGCCTCCGCCTCCTTCATCAGGTTTAAAAGCGCCTCCCGGCCACATACGGCGGTCAGGCTGTCATAGGGATTCTCTTTGCCGAAGCGTTCAAGGATCTGCCGCTCCTCCCCCGCGTCCGGAAGTCCCATGGGGATCTGCATCAGAAAACGGTCCAGCTGGGCCTCGGGGAGCGGATACGTCCCCGCCGTCTCGATAGGATTCTGAGTCGCAATAACGAAAAACGGTTCTTCCAGCTTCTTCGTCTCCCCATCGATGGTCACCTGGTGCTCTTCCATACACTCCAGCAGGCTGGACTGCGTCCTGGGCGTGGCCCGGTTGATCTCATCCGCCAGAAGCAGATTGGTAAACACCGGACCGCCGCGAAAGACGAACTCTCCGGCCTTCTGATTGTAATAGTTGAGACCGGTTATGTCAGACGGCAGCAGGTCCGGCGTGAACTGCACCCTCGAAAAAGACAGCTCCATGCTCTTTGCCAGTGACTTTGCCAGCATAGTCTTGCCGGTTCCGGGAACATCCTCCAAAAGTACGTGGCCTCCTGCCAGAATCGCAGAGAGAAGTAAGTCCGTCACCTCTTCTTTTCCCACCAGTACCCGTCCTATATTTGCCTTGATTGCTTCGATCACTTCTTTCATTCCAGTGCCTCCTGCCATAATATGGAAATTATAACCTTTCCTGCTATTTTATCAAATTAACCGCAGGCATACAAGAAGAACCGCCTCTTTCCGGATAAAGAGGCGGTCGTTTTTCCTGGTTATTCAGTTAATTTATGGTATCTGCATTCTCATAGACCACGGAAACCGGCTTCAGGCTGTTGTAGTAATTGGCAAATGTAACCGTCATATACGGATATACATAGATATACGCCAGACCGCAGGTAACGCCGCCGAGCAGCATCCAGAAGAAGAAAGAGAGCTCCAGGATAAAGTATTCCATCTTGTGGCCGGCCATCATCTCCTTGCTCTCGCGGATACACTGCATAATTCCCTTATTGGGATCCTCAACCATGATGAAGATGGCCTGGGAATAACGGTATGCCGCAATGATACCCGGTATTACAAGCAGTATACACCAAAGCAGGACAAAAACCGATATCATAAGCGTCAGTCCTATGGCTTTCAGCAGATAACGAACCGATGAAAACAAATCTCCATAAGACATGGACCCATCCCGGTTTGCCACTTTCAGGCAGTAGCTGCTGTATCCAAACTGTAAAATCGTGCTGATCACTAAGTAAATGACAAAAAATACGAGAGAAGATACGATATACGTGCCGGCTTCCCCTGTGTTTACGGAAGATCCCGTACCGATGATATTGCCCCAGAAATCGAGAATAAATTGAACACCCGACAGAACCATGAGGATCACTCCCAAGATGAGCGTAACCACATAGGGGTTTACAGCCGCCTCCCGCATCTTATTTTTTGCGTCAAATTTTAATTCCTGCCTGTTCATTCATGCCCTCCTTATATATCGTTGAACTGTTATATTTTTAACAGCATAAGTCTATCACGCCGACTTACTAATTTCAACCATTTTCTGAAAATGTACTTAATTTGAAAGTAATACGTTTACAGATTTAGCTTGTCATAACTTTTTTCCAAATACAGATTGAGTTTTTTACCAAGTTCGGCGTGCTCCTCTGAGCTGAGCTCCGGATCCTCATCCAACAGCCGGTTGACCTCCTCAGACACCGTCTTTAAGATATTGGCATCGGTAAAGATGTCGGCCAGTTTAAATTCCAGATCACCGCTCTGTCTGAGCCCGAAGATGTCTCCTGGGCCGCGCAGCTTTAAATCCTCGGAGGCAATGAAGAAGCCATCGTTGGATTTGCTCAGAATCGTCAGACGTTCCCTGGTTCCATCCTGGCCGGAGCCGTCCACCAGAATGCAGTAGGACTGGTGCTTTCCGCGGCCGACACGGCCCCGCAGCTGATGAAGCTGGGCCAGTCCGAAGCGCTCCGCATTTTCAATCATCATAACGGTGGCATTGGGAACGTTGACGCCTACTTCCACGACGGTGGTGGAGACGAGAATCTTGATCTCCCCGGCGGCAAACCGTTCCATGACCGCATTTTTCTCTTTCGCCTTCATCTTACCGTGGAGATATTCCACCGGAATCCCCGGCAGCGCGCTCTGGAGTTTCTTCGCATAATCCAGAACATTCTCCGCCTCGATCATCTCACTGGCCTCCACCATGGGGCAGATCACGTACGCCTGACGCCCGGCGGCCACCTCCCCTTTGATAAAGGAATACGCCGTGTTCCGGTAGCTGGTGTCCACGACACAGTTCTTGATGGGGAGCCGGTTGGCCGGCAGTTCATCAATGATGGAAATATCGAGGTCGCCGTAAATGATGATGGCCAGAGTTCTGGGGATCGGCGTCGCACTCATGACAAGAACGTGAGGCTCGTCCCCTTTTCCGCCCAGCATCTCGCGCTGGCTGACACCGAACCGGTGCTGCTCGTCGGTGATGACGAGGGCCAGCTTGTCGTAGACCACCTTCTCCTGTATGAGCGCATGGGTTCCGACAATGATATCGGCTTCGTGGGAGGCGATTTTCCCGTAGGCGGTCCGCTTCTCCTTTGCCGTCATGGAACCGGTTACCAGCACCACCTGTTTGTCAATGCCATTTTCCTCGAACAGGGAGAGCATGGACTCGTAGTGCTGTCTGGCAAGAACCTCTGTCGGCACCATGAGCGCGCCCTGATATCCGTTGTAAGCCGCCTCCAGCAGGGCGAGGACGGCGATAATGGTCTTTCCGGAGCCGACATCACCCTGAATTAACCGGTTCATCACCTTTCCGCCTGTCATATCGCGAAACACCTCCGTAAGCACCTTGTTCTGCGCGCCCGTCAGCGCGTAGGGAAGATTTTTCACGAGGCTGATCACTTCATCGGAGGGCGTCATCCGAAAGTGGCTTTCCCGGTCCACACGCCTGTCCTTTAGACGGCGAACAGCCATAAGAAACAGGAAGAATTCGTCAAAAACGAGCCGTTTCCTGGCGAAGAGCAGTTCCGTCCGGTCTGTGGGGAAATGAATATGTTCGATGGCAAAATTATATTCCGCCAGTTCATGGCGGATCCGCAGATCTAAGGGCATGTAATCGCGGACCATCTGTCTCACCGACAGGGCCTGCTTCACTGCCCGCACAATGGTCTTGTTGGGAAGCCCCTTTGTCTGTCCGTAGATGGGCTGCATGGAGTGGATAACCTCCCCGTAGGCATCGCCCAGAAAGATCTCCGGCTGTTCCATCGTAAGGCGTCCGTTTTTCTTAACCACCCGTCCGCGGAACACGGCGCGCATACCGGCCTTTAAAGTGGCGTGCAGATAAGGCATGTTGTACCAGGTAAGGGTCAGGGAACCCGTAATGTCCCTGATCATGGTGGTAATCACCTGAATATGGCTGTAACGCTTCACTTCCGCGCTTTTAAACAGCACTCCGGAGACTGCCATCACGGTATCCGGCTTCAGTTCTCCAACAGAGACCGGTTCCTCGTAGGCATCATAGGCCCGCGGATAGTATTCCAGCAGTTCATCCACGGTTCCGATACCCAGCTTCCCAAACAGTTTTCCGGTCTTCTCACCAATGCCTTTTAAGGTATCCAAAGGTTGTTGATTCATGTTTCTTTCACCTTTCCCAAAAAAGTTCCCGGGCAGATTGTCTGCCCGGGAGCTGTTCCTGTTTCTTCTGTTCTACTCTACGGATATCAGATAATAGTAGATTGGCTGACCGCCCGGATGGAGCTCTACTTCACAGTCGCCGAACGACTCCTCTGCCTTCTCACGAAGCGTCTCCGCGTCTTCCTCCGACACGTCCGCGCCGTAATAGATGGTAATCAGCTCAGATTCGTCATCCACCATGGATTTCAAGGATTCCAGCGCCGTGTGCTCGATGGCTTTCCCCACCGCCAGGATTCCGTGGTCTCCGAGAGCCATGATGTCACCCTCGGTGATCTCGATGTTGTCGATCATGGTGTTGCGCACCGCATAAGTAATCTGTCCGGTCTTAACGCGCTGCATCTCCTCGGTCATTACTTTCTCATTCTCTTCCGCTGATAAATCCGGTGCGAAATTGATCAGAGCGGTAATTCCCTGCGGGATCGTTCTGGACGGAATTACGATGACATGCTTATCCTTTGTAAGCTTCTTGGCCTGTTCTGCCGCAAGTATGATGTTCTTGTTATTTGGAAGAATATAAACTGTATCGGCGTTGACACGGTCGATGGCGTTTAACATATCTTCGGTGCTTGGGTTCATGGTCTGGCCGCCCTGAATCAGGTAATCGGCTCCAATTCCCTTAAAGATCTCGTCGAGCCCCTCGCCGACGGATACGGAGATGAAGCCGTAAGGCTTTCTCGGTCCTGCGTTCTTCTCTTCGTCCGCTTTCTGCTGAGCGGCCAGCTTTTCCGAATCCTTAATCAGCTTTTCCTGATGCTCTTCCCTCATGTTGTCGATCTTCATACGTGACAGGGAGCCGAAGGTCAGTGCCTTCTGAATCGCGAGTCCCGGATCGTTGGTATGGACGTGAACCTTGACGATATCGTCATCTGAAACGACAACGATGGAATCGCCGATGGATTCTAAATATCCCTTAAATTCATGTTCGTTCTTCTCATCGTAAGGCTTCTCCAGATTCACGATAAATTCCGTACAGTAACCGAACTTGATATCGAAATCATCGGTTACCGCAGCACCGCCTGATACGCTTCCGGCGCTTGCTGCGCCTTCCACGGATAAATCCAGTTCCTTGCCCATCAGGCAGTCGAGAGCGCTCTTTACGACCTGCATAAGGCCCTGTCCGCCGGAATCGACGACACCGGCCTGTTTCAGCACGGGAAGCATCTCCGGAGTCTGGCTCAGCACGTAATCGCCGTGTTCGATGACCTTCTGACAAAATTCGATGATATCTTCCGTCTCTGTCACCAGTTCCACAGCCTTGTCCGCCATTCCCTTGGCAACCGTCAGGATCGTTCCCTCTTTTGGCTTCATAACGGCCTTGTAAGCCGTCTCTGTCGCTCTGACGAAGGAATTCGCAAGAGTCGTCGTCGTGATCTTATCCACCGTCTTTATTTCTTTTGTAAAGCCTCTGAAAAGCTGGGAAAGAATAACGCCGGAGTTGCCGCGGGCGCCTCTTAACGAGCCGGAAGAAATGGCCTTTGCCAGAGATTCCATGTCCGGATGCTCGATGGCCGCCACTTCCCTTGCCGCTGACATGATGGTCATCGTCATATTCGTACCCGTATCCCCGTCCGGAACCGGGAACACGTTGAGTTCATTGATCCATTCCTTCTTAGCTTCCAATCCTTTTGCACCGGCCAGAAATGCTTTCTTCAGCATCTCTCCGTCTATATACTTCATACCCACAGGTAGTTTCCTCCTTAATCTATCACTCTTACACCTTCAACGAAGATGTTGATCTTATCTACCGTCATGCCGGTGAACTCTTCTACTTTGTACTTCACATTTTCGATCAGATTGTCAGCTACCGCCGAAATGCTGATTCCATATGCTACGATGACATGGAAGTCGATGGTGATATGGTTGTCCTGTATATTCACGTTAATTCCGTGCGTCAGACTTTCGCGTTTTAAAAGCTTAACAAGGCCGTCCTTCATGCTGACAGCCGCCATGCCGACAATACCGAAACATTCTACTGCAGTAGTGCCCGCGTACATAGCGATAACATCAGGGCCAATCTGGATTTCACCCAGTTTATTATTGATGTAACCCTTCATAATTTTTACCTCCTATCATTCTGACTGATTTGATTATACATTATTTTCCCAAAAAAAGAAACAAATTTTTAAATTTCACTTGCAAAAGTATGCAATTTCTGTTATCATACATTTGTTGTGGATTTTTATAACAGAAAATCCAAGTAGCGTTTAAGGAGGTGCAATCATGGCTAAATGTGCAATCTGTGAAAAAGCTGCTCACTTTGGTAATGCGGTGAGCCATTCCCATAGAAGATCTAACAAGATGTGGAAAGCAAACGTAAAGTCCGTTAAAGTTAAAGTTAACGGAGGCAACAAGAAGATGTACGTATGTACTTCCTGCTTAAGATCTGGTTTAGTTGAGAGAGCTTAATCATTTAGGAAAACTCCAGGCTGATAATAGCCTGGAGCTTTTTTTGTTTTGCCGGAAAGTGCTCCTGCTGAAGCAGTTTTAAAACTCTTTATTTTAACGGGAAACGGGTATCAGCACATCTCTCCCGTTTCCAACAAACGCTCTCTACCAACAGAATAAGTTGTATCCCAGTACCATACAGGCGATGATGAACAATATCGTCATGATTGTTGCCGGGATAAAAAGCAGAATTGCCATTCCTGCTCCAAAGCAGAACAGCATCAGACCACATACTCTCTTCATATAATCCCTCAATCCATTTACATGCTATATGATATAGTATGCGGCTTATCCTCTTCTTATTCAGTTTTTTCCTCGTCTGCCGCAGCCATCTCTTCCGCTACCTTTAACGCCTCAGGGGAAACATCATGGGAACCCCCTGTAAACTTATTGACAAAATCAGGCACCATGTCCAGAATCTTCGTCATGGCATCCTGCTGTTTGATGTTGACCAGCTTCGTCACGCCGTTCTGAATGATTAAAATGGCGCTGGGGCTCATCTTGGCATTCATACCGCCTGCGCCCTTCTGCTTTGCGCTTTCAGCAAATGAACCGGCAGCCATGCCGCAGGTCACATCAACCAGAGGAAGAATGATGGTATCGTCCACCTTTACTGCCTCTCCCACTACGGTTTTTGTCGTTACAAAGGTATCCATACCCTTGAACAGAGCCTCCACTGTAGATGTAAAATAATTATCTGCCATCTGAACTGTTCCTCCTTTAACGAAGCCATTTTCTTAACAGGCCTCTGAAATTCTTATCGAGCAGCATCCTCCCCGCAATGAGAAGCAGTGTGCCGGCCCGGATTCTTCCTTTAAAATGTCCCTCTGCTGTAAATACCTGTCTGTCAAATACCGGGTAAATGTCAAGCTGCTTATGGCAGAACGGGTAAACCGCGCTGACCGCAGTTAAAACCTGACCGGTCGTATAGGGATCGTCGAAGCCGAATACCACTTCGCCCTTTCCTTTTTTGGGAAGGAGGTGGCGGATCAGCTTCTTTAACTGCCTCAGAAGAAGACGGATTGTCTTTCGGTTATTTTCATTGGAAATCCAGGCTTGAATCTCTTCTTTTTTCTCTTTTATGGTTTTTAGTTTATCACAGATCCCCTCGAAAGAATACTTAAGTTTTGCGAAAATTGACGAAAGCCTGTCGGCTGCCGCCTGGGCCTTTCCGCCGATCGTCTTTTTACTTTCATGTTCCTCGTCGGAACTATTCTGATCTGAACCTTCCTGCACTGAACCAGCCTGATCTGAACTACCCGGACCTGGCTCTTCATTCAGCCGTGACGATTTCTGCGGCCCCATTTTCTGCGGCTCTTTGCGCTTTTCTTCTGAATTTGTGCGCTCGCTGCCAGAAGCATTGTCTTCGGGAAGTTTTCCTTCTTCCGTGAGCCGTTTTTTCCCGGAGCGTTCCACATCCTTCAGGATATCGCCGGAGAATTCTTCCGCATCCTCGTCAGTCACTTCCATGGCGTGGACCAGCATCTCTTCCGCATCCTCTCTGCTCTCTTCCACGGGTTTGAAGAGCCGGAAGCCGAACAGCCGGATGAGAATGGAGAACTCGTCCTCATAAGCTGCCGTTACAGAGACAATATGTAGCAGCCATGTGACACGGACTTTCCCTTTCAGCCGTTCGTAATAAGAGCCTTCGATCCGGTATCTGACCGGTACGAAGAGAATCAGAAGGAGCACGCCGAGAACGAGTCCCAGCAGAATCAGGACCAGAATTCCCAGCAGTTTTAAAATAAATAATATGATAGGAAGCATGGACACCTCACATCTCGCCGGCTTCCGGAACATGTTCAGACATGTTTCGGGCCTGATTGTCGCGGCCGCTCGTACACGGAGCGTGCGAGTGATCGTTTAAATATCCGGCCAAATCGAAGCCGCCGGTATACCGGTACAGTTCATCTATAATCTGCCTTGTCACCTCCAGAGCCTCCCAGTAGTCGGCAGCAATTCCGATGATGAAGAACTCCTCATCCCTGTACCACGGGGCCGAAAGCTCCATGGCCGGATAGATATCAAGTACATTATTCCCACTTAATGAGGGTGTAATCACATAGGCCCCTGAAATCAGGCGGGAATTTCTGATTGCCTGAATGATTTGATACCGTTTCTTTTTCGCTTTGTCACCCACATATAAGTGGTCATACCAGCTTATCTTCATAGTCCATCAGCTCTTCCAATAATTCCTTGCAGGTTTCTTTTTCCGCCTCGTCCCCGCAGCTTTCCAGGCTCCCTCTGATGTAGGATTTGATTTCATCAATTGAATGAAAGTACACCGGAAGGTCCGAGAGCACTTTCGCCATAATGGCGCGCATGACTGGTCTGGAGGTGCCGGAAAATACGGTTTCCAGTTGACCAAAATACGCTTCTGCGGTTTTTTCCAGGTATACCCTGTCTACCAGCTCCTGCGTGCCGTCCTCTTCTTCTCCGCTTTCTGCGGTGACCTTCTTTAAATCCATAAAGGAACTTCCGGAAAGGAGAAGATCAACGTTGCCGGCTCTTACATAATCGGGATCGGCGAGCAGCTCCGGTGTCTCCGGCGGAAATTCCGAACGGAGATATCTCTCATAATAGGCTTCCTGACGCCCTTCCAGCTGTGTGAGAAGCGCCGTGAAGGACTCTTCCGCTTCTCCGTCGCCATTTTTCGTTAAGCCATTTAACACTCCGGTGATGATGGAACGATAGAGATTCTCCTCGTTGACATCGATTACTGCGTCGCTCTTAGCGAGAGAAAGAACGTATAAGTCGTTGATAATTTCCTGCAGGCTTACGAAGCATTCTGCTTCTTCATTCAGCTCTGCACTCACCCCCATAAGCTTCGCCTGGGCTTCCGAAAACGCCTCCGGTGAAAGGCTGCGGTAATCCATATGGCCGAACTGCTTAAGTGTCTCATATAAGGATCTGCGTCCCTCCGCCATCCCTTCCGGAAGGGATGCCATGGATTCGGTCTTAAGCGTATACATCATGTCATTTAAGCTGTCCACAGGAGAACCGGTATAAACCGAGAGCCCCTCCAGCACGAGGCTGTAGAATTTCTGCTTTGTCAGACGAACAGGAAGCTGGCCGATGATCTGGCGGATGCGCCCGTTCATCACGGCAGATTCCTTGGTATTCGTGATAAATGCCATCAGCATATCCGTAAAGGTCTCGTCGTTGTAGCCGGTTTCCGGCAGAGTCTTATAGGATCTCTCCAGCCGGTTCAACACGTATTCGTAAATCTGAAAGCAGTCTGTGTAAGCCGTCAGAATCTCCACCTCACGGGTAACCTCTTCCCGAAGCTGGTCCAGCCGGTTAAGGATCTCTTTCCCCTCCAGATACGCTCCAATGAGCTCATTGAGGGTCAGAAGAAACGCGCCGCCTTTTCCGGGAAGCTCCGGTTCCTCTGTCAGGGTTTCGTATAAAGTATAGTAATTGAGTGCCAGCCTCGTATAAGAATATTGATACGCCGCTGTCATCTGTTTTTTTATGAAACGGGTTTCCAATGTATTATCCTCCTGAAAACTTATCCCCGATAATTTGCGAGTATGGACCTGCGCAATAGATCGAGAGACTTTACGACGGCCTGCTCTCTGATCTTATCCCGGTTGCCCTTGAAGTGGTACTCTTCCACTTTCACCTTATCTTTCATATAGCAGGCAATATAAACGAGCCCCACAGGCTTGTCTCCCTCGGTCGAAGGTCCGGCGATTCCGGTGACGGCGATACAGACGTCGGCGTCGGTTGCAAATACACCGCCCGTGGCCATCTCCTTTGCAGTCTGTTCGCTGACAGCACCGTATTTCTTGAGGGTTCCCTTGCTGACGTCGAGAATTTTCCTCTTTGCCTTATTGGAGTAGGTAACGAAGCCCTCACGGAATACTTCGGAGGCTCCCGACACATTAACCAGGCGTCCTGCGATCAGGCCGCCGGTGCAGGACTCAGCGGTGGTAACCGTGAGCTCATACTTTTTAAGAAGACGAACGACCGCCATCTCCAGGGTCTCCTCTTCCTTTGTGGTATAGATATCATCACCGAAACGGTTCTTGATCTCCTTTACGACAGGCTTGATCAGACTCTTGGCCGTCTCGTCATCGGCCGCGCGTGCCGTTACACGCAGATGCACCTCCGCCGTCTTTGCGTAAGGGGCGATGGTGGGATTCGTCTGTGCGGCGATCAAATCCCTGATCTGGTCTGCCACCTGGCTCTCCCCGTGGCCGCAGATCTTGATCATCTGGGAACGGATTACCTCAGGCTGTAATTCCTGAAGATAAGGGGATACCGCATCCAGGAAAAGCGGCTTTAACTCATTAAAGGGGCCGGGAAGGAGAATCGCTGCCTTTCCTGCCTTTTCCAGAATGAGTCCGGGTGCTGTGCCGTTATGATTGTCAAGAACTTTGCAGCCTTCCGGAATAAGCGCCTGTTTCCAGTTGTTTTCCGTGATAACCGGATAGATGCTATTCTTAAAATACGTCTCGATCCGCTCTCTCGTATGCGGGTCTTCCACCAGCTTAAAGCCCATAACCTCGGCGCAGACTTCCTTTGTGATATCGTCCTCTGTAGGTCCAAGGCCGCCGGTCAGGATGATGATATCCGCCCTTTGCAGAGCCGTGTTAATATCTTCCGCCAGCCGTTCCCGGTTGTCTCCCACCGTTACCTGATGGTACATGGAGAGGCCGAGTGACGCGCATTTCTCCGCGAGAAACTGGGCGTTGGTATTCACGATATTTCCGAGTAAAAGTTCTGTTCCGACTGAAATTAATTCAACAACCATAATGATTTACAGACTCCCTTCCGTAAGAACACGATAATTTTTCGCAATGTAATCGATCAGTGAAACCACTGTCAGAACCAGCGCGATGACGCTGAAAATGGTGGTCAGAATGGACAGTGCCGGGATATTTACAATCAGCAGCACAGACATAATCATCTGAGAGACGGTCTTAAATTTCCCCCAGTAGCTGGCGGCAATCACGACACCGTTGTCAGACGCTACCAGACGGAAGCCGCTGATGATGAACTCGCGGCTGATAATGATAATCACGAACCAGGCCGGAAGCTGGCCAAGGCCGACGAAACAGATTAAGCCGGAACAGACCAGAAGCTTGTCTGCCAGCGGGTCCATGAATTTTCCAAAGTTGGTTACCAGATTGTATTTCCTGGCGATCTTTCCATCCAGTAAGTCTGTAAAGCTGGCTACGATGAAAATGACCGCGGCGATATAGCGGTACGTCTGGCTCACACCGCCGTCAAGCAGCATAAAGAGTACAAAAAACGGAATCATGATGATTCGAAGAATCGTCAGTTTATTCGGTAAATTCATCTTCTATCTCCCCTATTAAATCGTATTCCAGCGCGCCTGTCACCCTGGCCCTTACAAAGGCTCCGGACATCAGCTCCTCGCCGGTCTGGATGAAAATCATGCCGTCCACGCCGGGGCCGTCCATATAGGTTCGTCCCACATAGGCGTTTTCATCGGCAACCTTGCCTTCGATCATGACATCCAGGGATCTTCCAATCATGGACTGAGAATGGTCAAAGGAGATTTCCTGCTGCAGCTCCATGATGGCATCGCGCCGTTCTTCCTTCACTTCCTGCGGAATCTGATCCGGGAATCCGGCCGCCGGAGTGTCTTCCTCCGCAGAGTAAGCGAACACGCCGAGGCGCTCGAACTCCATCTCATCCACGAATTCCATCAGCGTCTCATGATCCTCCTCCGTCTCTCCCGGGAATCCGGATATGAGGGTCGTACGGATTGCGATATCGGGAATCTCACTGCGAAGTTTACCAACGATCTCCTTTAACTGCTCTCTGGAAGTTCTCCTTCCCATGCGGCGCAGGATGGTATCGCTGGCATGCTGAATCGGCATGTCAAGATAATGGCAGACCTTTTCCTCTGTTTTTATGGTTTCGATCAGCTCATCGGTGATCTCCTCCGGATAGCAGTACTGAATCCGGATCCACTGAAGGCCGGAAATGCGGCAGAGTCTCTTTAAAAGCTCCGGAAGCGACTTCTTTCCATAGAGATCCACGCCGTACAGCGTCGTCTCCTGGGCTACCAGGATCAGTTCCTTTACACCCTGATCGGCCAGTGACTGTGCCTCCGATACCAGCCGTTCCATGGGAACACTGCGGAAATTACCGCGCAGGCTGGGAATAATACAGTAGGTACAGTGCTTGTCACAGCCTTCGGCAATCTTTAAGAATGCGTAATGGCCTCCGGTGGTAATCACCCGTTCTGTCTTCACCTCAGGAATGAGATCCAGATCGTGGAAGCACTGGACGTGCTCCCTGCCGCCAAGCGCCTCGGCCAGCACATGGGATATCTCGTCATAGGTGGTGGTACCGAGGATTCCATCGACTTCCGGAATCTCATCGATGATCTCCTGTTTGTAGCGCTGAGCCAGGCAGCCGGTAACGATCAGCGCTTTACACTTACCCACTTCCTTCATCTGCGCCATCTCGAGGATTGTGTTAACGCTCTCCTCCTTGGCGTCACCGATGAAGCAGCATGTGTTGATGACAATGACATCCGCCTCGTACTCGTCATCCGTAAAGGTATAGCCGTCCTTGTTTAAAAGCCCCAGCATCATCTCCGTATCCACCAGGTTCTTATCACAGCCCAGCGAAATGCATAGTAATTTCATAAAATATTATAACTCCTGTCTTTTCGTATGTCTTTTGGGTATCTTTATTTCGTATCATGTATTTGTATCATTGTATTTCTATCATTGTATTATTGTATCATTCATTACGTATCTTTGTTTCAATCCACACGGCCAGTGAACTGGCGGACGTGCTGCTGTCCGTAACACCACGGTGAATGGAAAATCGAAAGGCCATCTCTGCCAATGTGGAGACGGCCTTCAACCCCGGGCACTGTTAAGAAGTAACGCAGCCATCTGATTTGTCTAAAGCTCCATACGCCGCGTTGTCGTCAATCGGCGTACTCCGTACGCCTCATTCCTCCGCCTTGCGCATGAAGCTTTATCCTACATCATCTGTCCAAGTTGTTTCTTAACAGTGCCTTATCAATCGTCTTCTTCCGTTGCATCTGCTTCGCTTAATATCTTTACATCACCGTCATATAATTCTTCTACGGCAACGGAAAGCGGCTTCTTTCCAGCGGTTGGAAGATCAGACTCTGCTCCTCCGATGATCTGTCTCGCTCTCTTTGCAGCGGCGATCACGATGGAATAACGGCTCTGAACAACCGGCTGTTCTCCTGGCTCTACCTCGCTGTTTACTACTTTAATTAAATCTGAATAAGATGGATGTAACATCTTTCATTCCCCTTTCCTGATAGCTATATATTCTTTAATTCTTCCCTGATCTGGGATAAAAATGCCAAATTATTTGAAACTCTGCTGTGCTGTACCGCAATCATCTTATGAAGCTGCTCTGTACAGGAGCTGATTTCATCATTGATTAAGATATAATCGTAGGAATCCATGCCCTCCGCCTCTTCCACTGCCCGGCGAAGTCTTGCATTGATCACATCCATGCTTTCCGTGCCTCTGCCGATCAGGCGTCTCTTTAATTCTTCCGCGTTGGGCGGCATGACAAAGATCAGGATGGCTTCCGGAAAACGTTCCTTTACTTTTAAAGCGCCCTGAATCTCAATCTCTAAAAGCACGTCTTTTCCCTGTTCCATCTGGCTTAATACATACTCCTTCGGAGTTCCATAGTAATGATTGACGTACTGCGCGTATTCGATCAGCGCATCCTGTTCCATCATCTCTTTAAAGCGGTCTTCCGTCACAAAAAAATATTCCCGTCCATCCACTTCTCCCTCTCTGGGATTCCTGGTGGTAGCGGATATGGATAACGCATAATTGTCATACTTCTCAAGCAGAGCCTTCATAAGGGTGCCTTTTCCGGCGCCTGAAAATCCCGATATGACTGCCAGCACACCATGTTCGTTCATAAGTTTCCACCTCGTTATGAGCACTTAGCGCCTCTACTCAGCGTCTGTACTCTATTCTATGTTCTGAATCTGTTCCCTTACCTTCTCGATCTCGGTCTTCAGCGCAATGGCCTTATCCGAAATCTCCAAATCATTGGCCTTCGATAAAATGGTGTTGGCCTCCCGGTTCATCTCCTGGGCAATGAAATCCAGTTTCCTTCCCACGCTGCCGCCGGCTGCCAGCTCCGCCTTCGTATTCTCAATGTGGCTTCTCAGACGTACGGTCTCTTCATCCACACAGATCTTATCGGCAAAGATCGTCACCTCCGTGGCGATTCTTCCTTCATCAATGGTCGTATTGGAAAGCAGTTCTTTTACCTTGTCTTCCAGCTTGGTGCGGTACTCCTCCATAATCCGCGGGGAGCGCTCCTCGATAAAATCCACAAGACTGGTCATAAAGTTTAACTTGCCCTGTAAATCAGCCTTTAGATTCTCACCCTCCGTGACTCTGGTCTCAACAAACCGTCTGGCGGCCTCTTCAACCGTCTCGGACAGAAGCTTCCACATGTGTTCCTCATCTTCCGGAACCTCCTCCATCGAGAGAACTTCCGGACATCTGGAAAGTGTGGACACTGTCACATCATTTCGTATACCAAACTGAGTCTCCATCCTGGCAAAATAATCCATATATTCGGCGGCAAGCGCGCTGTTATACTTCAAGCACAGCTTGTTCTCCGTGTAGTCTTCATAAGTAATAAATACGTCGACTTTTCCGCGCTGGATATAATTCTTCAGCAGATTCCTGATTCCGGCTTCAAAAAAATTGAACTTCTTTGGCATCTTGATGCTTAAATCCAGATATCTGTGATTGACCGCCTTCATCTCGACGGAAATCTTATATTCATCCGTGACGGTTTCGAATCTTCCAAAACCTGTCATGCTTTTTATCATTCCTTGTGCCTTCCTTTCGCCATAGATACCATCCATTATAAGTCATAATAAAAAACAAGTCAAATAGTTTTCTGGACAGCGCCCCGCCTGTGTGCCCGCAGGCGGGGAGTGAACTGTTACAACTGGACGAAAGGTGGATTCCATAGTATAATATAGCCAGTTTCATTCAGTCAGTTAAAAAGGAGAACAGCTATGAAGAAGGAAAGTATGATCTGGTACGATAGAAAGCGTCTCTGGTGCGGACTCCCATGGACCTTTACGAAATATGGAATGGACGAGGGCCGTCTTTTTGTAGAGACCGGCTTTTTAAATACGAAGGAAGAGGAAGTGCGCCTCTACCGCATTTTAAATATCAGTCTGAGCAAAAATATTATCCAGAGGATTTTCGGACTGGGTACGATTCACATTGACAGCACGGATCTGGATTTAAAATGCTTAAGAATTACCAATATTAAAGACAGCGACCACGTAAAGGAGATGCTCTCCGAGAAGGTGGAGGAAGAACGCTTAAGGAACCGTGTCAGCGCCAGGGAATTCATGAATCACGGCGAGGACGGCGATGATACAGAGGCGGACTTAGACTCGTTTGAAGGGCATGAACATTAGGCGGACATGAATACCAGACAGACACGGATATTAGAAGACATGAACACGGAAGGATCGAGGTACGACAATGGCATTAGACGGAACTGTAATGGCCAGTCTCACAGCGGAAATCGGTAATCGGCTGGAGGGCGGAAAGATAGCGAAGATCGCCCAGCCGGAAAAGGATGAACTGCTGTTTACAGTCAAAAATCAAAAAAACACATGGCGCCTGCTCATTTCGGCAAGCGCCAGTCTTCCGCTTCTCTACTTTACGGAGCAGAACAAGCAGAGCCCTATGACAGCGCCCAATTTCTGTATGCTCTTAAGAAAGCATATTGGAAACGGCCGTATCATGAGGGTCAGCCAGCCGGGGCTGGAGCGTATCATCTGCATGGAGATCGAGCATCTCGACGAACTGGGGGACAAGCGGATCAAGAAACTCTATATTGAGATCATGGGCAAGCACAGCAACATTATCTTCTGCAATGACGAAGACATGATTCTCGACAGCATCAAGCATATTTCGGCCCAGGTCAGCTCCGTTCGTGAGGTTCTGCCCGGACGGCCCTATTTTATCCCGCAGACCGTGGAGAAAAAAGACCCGCTCACCATATCGGAGGCGGAATTTACGGAACTGATCGGCCACACGGCCGCGCCGGTACAGAAAGCGCTCTATATGAAGCTGACAGGCATCAGCCCGATCGTCGGCACGGAGCTTTGCCATCTGGCCTCCATCGACGGCGATGTGTCAGCCAATGAACTGACGGAGGCAGAGCTCATCCATCTCTACCATATGTTTTCCCTGATGATGGACGACGTGAAAAGCCGCAGCTTCACCCCGAACATTATTTATTACCAGAACGAACCGGTGGAATTTTCCGCTCTACCGCTTACCTGTTTTGAAGGAGAAAAGTACCAGGCCGTAACTTACGATTCCATCAGCACGCTGCTGGAGGAATACTATGCGTCCCGGAACATCTTAACGAGAATCCGCCAGAAGTCCGTGGACCTGCGGAAAATCGTCCAGACCGCTCTGGAGCGAAACTATAAAAAGTATGACCTTCAGATGAAGCAGTTAAAGGATACGGAAAAACGCGACAAATACAAGGTCTACGGTGAACTGCTCAACACGTACGGCTATGAGCTGGAGGGCGGCGAGAAAAAGCTCACCTGCCTGAACTACTATACGAACGAGGAAATCACTATCCCGCTGGATGACCAGCTGTCGGCCCGGGAAAATTCTCAGAAGTTTTTTGATAAATACAACAAACTGAAGCGGACGTACGAGGCCCTGTCGGAACAGACCCTGGAAACGAAACGGGAAATCGATCATCTGGAATCGGTCAGTGCTGCGCTTGATATCGCGCTGAAGGAAGAAGATCTCGTTCAGATCAAGGAAGAACTGATGGAGTACGGTTACATCAAGCACAGACGCGCCGGAGACAAGAAACCGAAAATCACCAGCCGTCCGTTTCATTATATCACCTCAGACGGATTTCACGTCTACGTCGGCAAGAACAACTACCAGAACGACGAACTCACCTTCAAGCTGGCGAATGGCGGCGACTGGTGGTTCCACGCAAAGGGCATTCCCGGCTCCCACGTCATTGTAAAGACGGAGGGAAAAGAGCTGCCCGACCACGTATTTGAGGAGGCCGGCGCCTTGGCCGCTTACTACTCCAAGGGCCGGGAGAACGAGAAGGTGGAGATCGACTACATTCAGAGAAAGCATATCCGGAAAGTGGCCGGTGCTGCGCCGGGATTCGTCATTTACCACACGAATTACTCTCTGGTGGCCGAGCCGAAGCTGCTTCTCGACGAAGTCAGCGAAAAAAAGAATTCCTGATCCGGGAGATGATTTTATAC
>NZ_JBKVCZ010000087.1:0-30238 GCF_046966825.1 Hungatella sp.
AGGGCAATTGGCGCTGAAACAGGAAGCTCGTGTATTTATACATGAGTATGTTCACGGACAGTATACCTATTATGGCTGGTGCTATAAAATAGAAATGAAAGTTTTTAAAAACAGTCAAACTCAACAGGTCTATAATTACTTCTCCGGGCATGGAACAGCAGTAAATCTCCTTATTTTTGGAAAAATTATTACAAGAAATTTTTATAATGGGGTTTCCATTAGATATTATGATATGCCGGAAACGCAATAATTTTGTATATGCCATCTCGGTTTATTGATTTGTACGCTATTTTATGGTTAAATCGTCTTCCTATAATCCCTCCCCATACTAAAGTGAAATAAGCTTGTTATATTGTAGCGCTATACTATTTATCCGACGAATAAAGCAAATGTATGAAAAACGATTAGTCAGATATACATACCATATAATTAAAACTGAGAAGAGCCTTCAATGAGAAGGGCCTTCTTTTTTTGAACATTGGGCGGTGATCGAGAAATTTCCCTTTTTAAATATTGTTGACAAGGAAACAAAATGGAGATAGAATAAACGTGTCCATGGAAACAATAAAAGATAAAGGAGTTGTAATAGATGAAAAGTGACAGAGGTTTTTCTAAAGATTTTCTGCTCGTGGTTATCGGCCAGATTATATCGTTGTTTGGCAATCAGATTTTGAGGTATGCGCTTCCGCTTTATCTGCTGAATCAGACCGGGTCTTCGGCTTTGTTTGGGACGATTTCGGCGTGCGCATTTATCCCTATGATCGTACTGTTCCCTGTGGGAGGAATTATTGCGGACCGGGTGAATAAGAGGAATATTATGGTGATGCTGGACTTTGCCACGGCGGCGTTAATCGTCCTTTTTTATGTGATGGCGGGAACGGTTGATATTGTGCCGCTCATGGCGGTTACCATGATGGTTCTGTATGGGATACAGGGGGCGTATCAGCCGGCAGTGAAGGCGAGTGTGCCGATTTTGGTGGATACAGGCCATCTGATGCAGGCGAATTCTCTGATCGATGTGATCAGCTCCCTGGCCAATATGGCTGGGCCGGTGATTGGCGGCATTCTGTTTTCGGTTGTAGGGCTGGTGCCGATTCTGTACGTAAGCACGGGCTGCTTCCTGCTTTCTGCAATTATGGAGATTTTTATTCATATTCCATTTGAGAAAAAGCAGGCAGGCGGCAATATTTTTGTTACGGGATTCGGCGATCTGAAGGACAGCTTTCAGTTTATGTTTCAGAGACAGCCAGTACTGTGGAAGATTTCGTTCGTGTACGCGTTTCAGAACCTGTTCCTGTCTTCTCTGGTGTTGATTGGAGTCCCGGTTATCATTACACAGCATCTGGGATTTTCCATAAATACCGCCAACCGCCTGTATGGATACGCGCAGGGCGTGATTGCGGCAGGCAGTATCGCGGGCGGGCTGCTTGCAGGGATTCTGTCTAAGAAGCTTAAGCCGAAGGCAATACCGGCACTGATAACAGGGGCCGCCGTGTCCATGCTGCTGGGAGGAATTGCCCTACAGTTTTTAAGGACACCGGTAAAGGCGTGGCTGCTTCTGATCATCGGCTGCGGCCTGATGCTGATGCTGTCGTCGCTGTTTCAGATACAGATTATGTCATATGTGCAGATTCTGACGCCAAATGACATGATCGGCAAAGTAATATCCTGCGTGATCTGTGTCTGTATGTGCGCAAATCCCGTAGGCGGATTTATCTACGGAATCGTATTCGAGAAGATCGGAGACCGCGTATATCTTCCGTTTTATGCGGCGGCGGTGATTGTGACGGGAATTGGTGTGCTGACACGCGGAATTTTCAGGGAAGTGGACCGGAAAATGGCGTAGGGATGGCGGCCATCTGCGCATGAATGTAGAGAAATATTAGGAAAAAAGTAAAGATATTGCGAGGTTAAAATGATAGAATGAGTTTATAACGAAGAAATCAACAGAGGAAAGGCGGTGGGAGGTATATGACTGGGATTTATGCTCTCGTACATATGGCGGTGGACTTATCCTGCGCCTTTCTGGTTTACACATATGTGCTGGGAGGAGAGCAGTGGTACTTATGGCTGCTTCTTTATAATTTCTGCGCGTTTGCCCTGCAGATGCCGATCGGGGCAGCGGCCGACCGGCTGGACCGCAACAGCTGTGTGGCTGTGGGAGGCTGTGCCGGTGTTCTGGCCGGGCTGCTGCTTGGAATCGTGGGATTTCCGGCCGGAGCTGCCGTTGTGGCCGGAATTGGCAACGCCTGCTTTCATGTGGGAGGCGGGATCGATGTCCTGAACCGCAGCGAGAGAAGAGCGGCGCCGCTGGGAATCTTTGTGGCTCCCGGCGCGCTGGGGATATTTCTGGGAACCATGCTCGGCCGGGCCGGAACGGAGGCGGCTGTGTGGATCGGCGGTCTTTTGATTCTTTCGGCGGTGGTGATCCGCGCGGCGGCGGGAAGAGAGAAGCTGTGGCTTACATCCGGCAATGCGCCGTTTTCCTTCTCTGTGCCGTCAAGCTCTGTGCCGTCAAGCTCGATGCCGTCAAGCTCTGTGCCGTCAGACAGGACACTGATGGCGGCTGCCTGTTTCCTGGCAGCAGTGATTCTGCGGTCCTACTCCGGTATGATACAGAATTTCCCATGGAAAGAGACACTGGCGGGAAGCGGCTTAATTCTGGTTGGCGCTGTTGTGCTTGGAAAGATGGCGGGAGGCGTTTTAGCCGATAAGTTGGGCATTCAGAGAACTGCCTTCCGTTCCATGTGCGCGGCTGCGGTGGGATTTCTCTGCCTGGTTTATCCGGCTGCGGGGATTCTGGCAGTATTTTTCTGGAATATGTCCATGCCGCTGACCCTGTGGGCTGTTTCGAAGGTATTTCCGGGGGCGAAGGGCTTTGGCTTCGGTCTGCTGACATTCGGCCTTTTTGTGGGATTTTGCCCGGCCTGGCTCGGCGGAAGCAGCGTCGGAGGCCCGGTACAGTCTGGCATCCGGTTTATGGCGGGAAATGCCTCCTCTCCGGTCGGTATGGCTCTCATGGCGGTGGTGTCCCTGCTGCTTCTGGGCTGGGGACTTAAGCAGGTGGCAGAATGATGGGGCTGTGGATTGTTCCCGTTCTGCTGGTGTCGCTGGGGCTTACGGCTGCTTTGGAGGAAGGCTTCGGCTGGCTGGCCGGTGTGCGGGACCGATGGGATATGCTGCTGGTTTTACTGGTTAATCTGCTGACGAATCCGGCTGTGGTATTTCTCTACCATGTGAACTGTCTGTATCTGGGCTGGAACCGTACCGTAATTACTGTAGGACTGGAGGCTGCGGCAATTGCAGTGGAAGCGGTGTGCTATAAGACCGCGGCAGGGAACATACGGCATCCCTGGCTCTTTTCGATTGGCGCGAACCTGTTTTCCTTTACGTTGGGAGCGGTGATTACACGATACATTTAAGCGTCGGACAGAGATGAATCAGATTAAGTGAAGCAGAAAGCGAGGCGGATATTATGAAAATAGAGATTGGAACAACCTTCCCATCCCATTTTAAATCATCATACCCGGAAGAATTTGAGCTGTTTTCTCATTTTGAGACGACATCAGGAATTCCGACGGTTCTGTTTGCGGTAACCACATGGAAAGAAAATGGAAAGCCTAACGTCTGTTTTCACGCATGGAGCTGTTTCCATGGGGACAAGACGGCCTTTTTCGCAGTGATGGGAGGTCTGTACCAGCATACGCATACCTATGCCAATATCCAGAGGGAAGCATGCTTCGGCATTAACTTTCTCCCTGTGAGCTGCTACGACAGGCTGATCAATACGATCCGGGGCAACGAGTACGAGGCGGACGAATTTCAGGCAGGCGGATTCACTGTGCAGGACGCGAAAACGATTCACGCCCCCATGATTCAGGAGGCCTTCATCAATATGGAGTGTACGCTGAAAGACATTCAGGATTTAAGCGGCGCCGGGATTACAGCGATGGTGATCGGCCAGGTTCAGCATATATCTGTCGACGAGGAGTATGCGCAGGGCTATGAAAAACGCTACGGCAAAGACGGCTTTATGATGTTGATTCCGGCCCCTCAGGATCTTAAGACCGGGGAGCCTGCGCAGTCGGCAGTCGCGACGGTAAACATCGAAAGGCTGGACTGAAGCAGCGTTAAAGAGCACTCTCACGAATCTGAGCGCAGGGGAGTTTCCAGGAGTGCTCTCAAAAAGTAAGGGAGGAGAGAACAGAATGAGAGAAAACAACAATAGAGGACCATTGACCGGCCGGGCAATGGCATTAAGACCTATCCGGGATGCGGCCGTATTCCTTCTGGTTCTGGCGGCGTTACTGCTGACGCCGGGAAAGAGAGCTGGGGCCGATGTGATCTGGACGCCGGACGATTCTTTTTACGACCAGCATTACGAAGACTGCGATTACGAGGGACGCCGTTATTACGCCAATGGCGCCGACGGATATGTGACGGTTATGGAGAGTCCCGAGAAGAGAAATGTCCTTGATGTCCTTGCCAATGGCCCTGTTCTGTACGTGTCCATGACGTATGACAAGGGCATGTCCGGGAAATGGGGACTGGTCCAGTACGTTTTAAATGACGAAGGACAGCCGGCGGAAGACTACAGCTGGGATGAGGGCGCTACCGTGGGCTGGATTAAGATGGAAGAACTCTTAAGTGTATACGACGGTTACAGCTTTGCCGAAGAGCACAGGGCAGAGATTCAGGAGACGGATGAGGGTGCGGCTCCAAAGGTGGTCATGCCGGATACGGGGACCATCTATCTCTGGGAATATCCAGGCTCGGAGATTTCATACGGAACGCTGGAATCCATGGAGAGTGAGATATCCATCGATCAGACGTACCAGGATCCGGGCGGAGATCTTTGGGGCCATTCGGGCTATTATTTCGGCTATAGGAATTTTTGGATTAACTTAAGCGATCCGGGTGAGGCAAATCCGGAGTTGAAACCGCAGGAAAAACCGAAACTTACCCCTCCTGCAGATCGTAAAACGCTGGAAAGCCTTCCAAAGACAGGCAGATCCGGCATGGGACTGCCCCTCACCGTAGCGGGGCTGATCGTCCTGACCATTGTCCTGACCGCGCTCGTAATCCGATTTATGGCGGTTAAAAAGAGGGATGAGGAAAAAACGGCGGACGGCGGGCGGAAAGAATCTTAAAAAGGCCGCGGGAGTAGGAAATTCCATGGTAATTTTGTAAGAAAATAGTAAAGCAAAGATACCTTTCTTGTGGTAGAATGGAAACAGACTAAAGCTGAAATAACACAAGGGAGGTATTTTTCATGTCAGAAACTACGAACATTCTGGTGGTAGATGATGAAAAAGAGATTGCTGAGCTGGTAGAGATCTATCTGGTCAGTGACGGATATAAAGTATTTAAGGCCAATAACGCCATGGACGGATTGGATATTCTGGATAAAAATGAGATCCATCTGGTTCTGCTCGATATTATGATGCCGGGCATGGACGGGATGGAGATGTGCAGAAAGATCAGAGAGACAAACAACATACCGATCATCATGCTGAGCGCCAAGTCCACCGATTTAGACAAGATCATGGGACTGGGAACGGGAGCCGATGACTACGTGACGAAACCGTTTAACCCGCTGGAGCTGACGGCCCGTGTGAAGTCCCAGCTGCGCCGCTACACCCAGTTAAACCCCAACAGTGCGGTGAATGAGAAGGCGGGCAACGAGATTACCATCCGCGGACTGATTATCAACAAAGACAACCACAAAGTGACCGTTTACGGGGAAGAGATCAAGCTGACCCCGATTGAATTCGATATCCTCTATCTTCTGGCGTCCAATCCGGGCCGTGTGTTCAGCACGGATGAGATATTCGAGAAGGTGTGGAATGAAAAGGTATATGAGGCCAATAACACGGTCATGGTACATATCAGACGTCTGCGCGGCAAGATGAAGGAAGACACAAGGCAGAATAAGATTATCACCACAGTGTGGGGGGTAGGGTACAAAATTGAAAAATGATATGAACCGGCGCTTCCGCACCCGTGTGATAACAAATATTTTTTACAGCGCGGTCGTTACCGTCCTGATCGAGGTCTTTCTCGTTACCAACGTATCTCTGATCGCCACCTATATGGACAATGCGGGAATCGATAATTTCTTTATATCGATTCTCGTCTCCTTTGACGTGGTGGTTATTCTGATGTATGTGCTCTTTGGCATCCTTGTCTTTACTGTCACTTTCATGATTCTTCAGGAAAAGTCGCTCCGCTATATCACGAAGATTTCCGATGCCATGCAGAACATTTCCGAAGGGGATTTGAATGTCACCGTGGAGGTGGAAGGAGACGACGAGTTCTCTTCCATGGCTGCCAACTTAAATAAGATGGTAGAAGACTTAAAGGAGCTGATGGATAAGGAGAGAGAATCCGAGCGGACGAAGAATGAGCTGATTACCAACGTGGCCCATGACCTGCGGACTCCGCTTACCTCCATTATCGGTTACTTAGAGTTGCTTTCCGGCGACGTGAAGCTGGAACCGGAGATACAGAAAAAGTACATAAATATCGCATATGTGAAGACGAAGCGTCTGGAAAAGCTGATTGAAGACTTATTTGGGTTTACAAAGATGAATTACGGAAAGCTTTCCATGCATGTGGGCCAGGTGGATGTGGTGAAACTGCTGAGCCAGCTGCTGGAAGAGTTCTATCCCAGCTTTGTAGACAAGAATTTATCGTATGAACTGCAGAGCAACGTACCCGTCAAGGTGATTACCGCAGATGGGAATCTGCTGGCCCGGCTTTTCGATAATCTGATCAACAACGCCATCAAGTACGGCGCGGATGGAAAACGGATCATGGTAAAGCTGCACGCGGATGATGAGATTGTCACGGTTTCAGTTATCAACTATGGCTATGTGATCCCGGCGGATGAACTGCCGCTTATCTTTAACAAGTTTTACCGTGTGGAGCAGTCCCGTTCCACCAACACGGGGGGAACCGGACTTGGCCTTGCCATCTCGAAGAATATCGTGGATATGCACGGCGGCACGATCACCGTGACCAGCGATTTATCCGGTACGGTATTTACGGTGAAACTGAAAGTGAATTTTGACGTTAACAAGGAAAACTTTGGAAAGATAGGATGACAAAAGGATGAGATTCAGAAAAAATACCCTCGTATGGGCGGTGATACTGAGCATGGCAGGCAGTGTTTTACTGCCTGCCTCCTGTGTAAAGGCCTATGCTGCGCAGAATATGACAGAGCCGGCGAACAACTTAAATACCGAGTCCGATATTTATCTGGCGTCGTCTCCGGTCGTGATGGACGTGACTTACGGATATGACGGGGCGGCCAAGAGCGGCCGCTATGTGCCGGTTCAGATTTCCCTGGCCAATCAGGAGCAGAAGGCGTTTGAAGGGACTCTTCGAATCCAGGCAATGGAGTCCGATTATGAGATTTATGATTACGATTACCCGCTGACCCTGTCCGCAGGGGAGAACCTGGAGAAGACCCTGGATATTCCGGCAGGCAGAGGTGAGATTCTGTATGTAAAGCTGTTCGATGGAAATGGCACGGAGCTTGTGCGCAAACGTCTGAGAATCAATGTGAGCCGTGAAGTCGCAGAGCTGTATGTGGGCATCCTTTCCGATTCTCCGGACAGCTTGAACTATTTAAACGGTGTGGGAGTCAATTACAGCTCGGTCAGGACGAAGACATTTAATCTGACGGCGGATACCATGCCGGATAAGGCTGTCGGGATGGATCTGCTGGATGTACTGCTGATCACGGATTACGATACGAGAAAGCTTTCAGACAGCCAGACTGACGCTGTCTGGGAGTGGGTCAGAGGGGGCGGAACGCTGTTAATCGGAACCGGCGGCCGCGCGAATGATACGCTGGCGGCGTTCCGTGAGGAGATTGTCGAGACGGCATTTCCAGCGCCCGATGTGCGTTCCGTGGATATGGGCGTGGAATATGCCACCGACGGCCCGGGAGATTCCTTTATCAATCTGACCTGCGCCGACATCTCGTTAAAGGGCGGCACCGAAGTGCTGGCCAACGACGAGTTTCCGGTTCTCACATCGACTCCGAAAGGTAAGGGGCTGGTGGGAGTCGCCGCCTATGACTTCGTGGATATCTCGGACTTCTGTGAGACACAGCGTTCCTACGTGGATAAGCTTCTGACCGCGCTTTTGGGAGAAGATAAGCTGAACAACTTATCCTCCTACCTCTATTACGGCAATTCCAGCAAATACTGGTCAGTTCAGAGCATTTTGAACACAGGCAATGTAGATAAGCTTCCGAATATGCCGCTGTATGTGATTGTGATTCTCGGTTATATCATCCTGGTAGGGCCGGGGCTTTACCTGCTGTTAAAGAAGCAGGAGCGGAGAAGATTTTACCGGACCGGAGCGGTCGTTCTGTCCCTTATCTTTGCGGCGGTCATCTACCTTATGGGAGTCGGAACCCGGTTTAAGAATACGTTCTTCACCTACGCCACGATTCTGGATACGTCGGAGAAATCCATCGACGAGTATACCTACATCAACATACGGACTCCGTATAACAAACCGTACGCGGTTTCACTGGATCCGGGCTATGACCTGCTTCCCATAACCAGAAGCTATTATTACGATATGACGCCGGTGCCCAAATTTACAGGCACGGAGGAGAGCAAGGTACGGGTCGAGTACGGGCTGAATGAGACGAAGATATCCGCTCAGAACGTGGTTGCCTTCACTCCCAAATATTTCTCACTTGTGAAGAAGAGTCCCAACACCGAGCACCAGGGGCTTACGGGAAATGTCACTCTGTTTGACGGCCAGATAAGCGGTACCGTGACGAACCGGTACTCATTCCCGGTGGAAAAGGTCGGGGTGATGATGTTCGGACAGATGATCGTGATCGATGAACTGGGGCCGGGAGAGACGATGTCGCTCGATGGTCTGAAGGTCATTAATTATCCGCTGAACAGCTCCTATTTAATCGCGGAGCGTGTGACGGGCGGCTATCAGTATGAGAAGCCGGATATCGAGGATGAGAACTACATGCTGGCACTTTCCAGGGCAAACATCCTGGGCTTCTACCTCGACACGTATGCCTCTGTCTACAGTCCGGAGGCGCGGATCGTGGCGTTCAGCAGAGAGCAGTCTGACAGCAAATTCCTGGCAAAGGGTGACTTCGACACCTACGGCATGACCATGTTCACCTCTGCCCTGGATATCAGCACGAAGAAGAACGGCTATACCTACCGTTCGGCTCTGATGAAGGCGCCTCACGTCGTGAGCGGCCAGTATTACGCGGCCAGCAACTCCGTCTACGGCATGGACCCGACGGTTTTAGAGTACTCCCTGGGGAATGACATCGAGGTGGAGAGCCTGACATTTGAAAAGATTTCGGATGAATTCCTGGAAGGTGAGAAGAACAATGGATTGTCCATGTTCAGCGGAAGCCTCTATTTCTACAATCACGATACGGGGATTTACGATCTGATGGATACCGGAAAGAGCGTCTACGCTGCAGATGAACTGGAGCCTTATCTGTCTCCTGGAAATACGATGACAATCAAATATATCTTTGACAACAACACGGATTACAGCTGGGTGACACTGCCGATGCTGACCGTCCTGGGAAAGGATAAATGATGCTGGAGATCAGAAACTTAAAAAAGACATTTGGAAAATTTTACGCGCTGAACGGTCTGGACATGGACATCGGCGATGGAGCGCTCTACGGATTCGTAGGGCCCAACGGAGCCGGAAAGACGACGACCATCAAGATTATGACCGGACTTTTAGAGGCGGACGAGGGGCAGGTGCTGATCGACGGCGTGAATGTAACCGGCGGCCTGTCCCAGCTGAAGCTTAAGATCGGGTATGTGCCGGATTTCTTCGGCGTATACGACAATTTAAAGGTCAGTGAATACATGGAGTTTTTCGCCTCCTGCTATGGAATCAACGGCTTAAAGGCGAGAACGCGTTATATGACGCTTCTGGAACAGGTTGGACTGGAAGACAAGGTGAATTTCTATGTGGACGGCTTATCCCGCGGTATGAAGCAGAGGCTGTGCCTCGCCAGGGCGCTGATCCACGATCCGTCCCTTCTCGTCATGGATGAGCCGACCTCCGGACTGGATCCGAGAACCCGGTTTGAATTCAAGGAGATATTAAAAGAACTGCGGGAGCAGGGAAAGACGATCCTGATCAGCTCCCATGTCCTCTCCGAGCTTTCCGAGCTCTGTACGGACATCGGGATCATCGATCAGGGAAAGATGGTGTTAAGCGGCAGTATGGAAGCGATCCTGCGCCGCGTCAATACCTCGAATCCGCTGATCATCTCCATTCTGGGGAGCAAGGAGAAGGCGCTGACGATTTTAAAGAGCCAGCCCTGCGTACAGACCATTTCCGTAAAGGAAGGCAATATCATGGTCCAGTTCGTCGGGGATGAGGAGGATGAGGCGGTTCTGCTTCAGCAGCTGGTGGATGCGGAAGTGATGGTGCACGGGTTTATCCGTGAACCGGGAAGCCTGGAATCCTTATTTATGCAGATAACTGACCACGATGTAGAAAAGGCGGTGTTAGTACATGAAAATGAATCCGGTATATAAAAGAGAGACCACCGTCAGCTCCAGAAGCTTCAGGCTGGCGCTGATCATCATGGTGTTTAACGGAATTCTGGCCCTGGTGGCCCTGCTTAACATGTATTCCGTGGTTGCGAGAGTAAAGATAACGGCGGAGATCCAGTACTCCTCCTTCCTGAATCTGTACGTATTTGTAAGCGTGGTGGAGTTTGTCATGCTGATGTTCATCATGCCGGCTTTGACTGCCGGAAGCGTCAGCGGAGAGCGGGAGCGGCAGACGCTGGATTTGATGCTGACAACGACGATGAAGCCGTCGGAGATTATATTGGGAAAGCTGAGCGCGTCCTTCTCGACCATGTTTATCCTGATCGTATCCAGCTTCCCGCTGCTGGCCGTGTCCTTTGTATACGGCGGCATTACGTTCTATGACGTCTGCCTGCTTCTCCTGTGTTATGTGGCGGTAGCGCTGCTCACCGGGAGCATGGGAATCTGTTTCTCGGCCATTTTCAAGCGTTCCACCATTGCGACGGTGGTAACCTACGGCATTTTGATTCTGATTGCGGCGGGGACGTATGCGGTTAACGTGTTTGCCCTATCCATCGCCCGCATGAACATGAACAACACGTACATAAGCTCGGTTGGTTCCATGACGGAGCAGGCAAATTCCGGCGGATTCTTATATCTGCTGCTCCTGAATCCGGTCGCCACATTTTACGTGATGATTAACCGACAGGCAGGAGATAATCAGGTTACCGGAAGCTTAAGCCGCTGGTTCGGCCCGCATCCGGAGAATTTCATCATGAATTACTGGGTGGTCATAAGCATCATCATCCAGCTGGCACTGTCTGCGATCTTCTTGCTGATCGCCATTCGCGCCATCAATCCGGTCAAGAGAAAGCCGGTAAAGCAGCAGAAGGTAAAGAGTAAGGCAAGGGTGAGTGTCCCGGCGGCTGGCAGCCAGTCGTAAGGCGAAGCGCCGTGTCACGGTTTGGCTCGTTCCCTGCAAATGAAAATTTGAACGTGGCTGTTGGACACAAAATACGTGTGTCCGCTGGCCGCGTTCATTTTTATAGCTTGTATCCAGATTGCAGAATGCGGGAATATCAGGGATTGGCTGGACACGCCCCTCTGCAAAATTTAAAAATAAAGGAGAAAACATATGCTGACAATTGGATGTCATTTATCATCTTCGAAAGGTTATCTTGCCATGGGAAAAGAGGCTGTGAAGATTGATGCAAATACGTTTCAGTTTTTTACCAGGAATCCACGGGGAACGAAGGCGAAGGCCATCGATGAAAATGACGTGGAACGGTTCCTTGCATTTGCGAAGGAGAACGGGATCGAGAGGATCCTGGCCCACGCTCCTTATACGCTGAACGCCTGCTCTGCGGATGAGCATCTGCGAGAGCTTGCGAGAGATACGATGGCGGATGACTTGAGACGTATGGAGTATACGCCCGGCAACTGCTATAATTTCCATCCGGGAAGCCATGTGGGACAGGGGGCAGAGGCGGGGATCGCGTTCATTGCGGATATGCTGAACCAGATTTTGAAACCGGAGCAGCGTACTACGGTTCTCCTTGAAACCATGTCCGGGAAAGGAAGCGAGGTGGGCCGTGAATTCGAAGAACTGCGGGAGATATTAGACCGTGTGGAGTGTAAGGAACGCATGGGCGTCTGCCTCGATACATGCCATGTGTGGGACGGAGGCTATGACATTGTAAATGATTTGGAGGGCGTCATTGGGAAGTTTGACCGGATCATTGGTCTGGAAAAGCTGAAGGCCATTCATTTAAATGACAGTCTGAATCCGCTGGGTGCCCATAAGGACCGCCATGCGAAGATCGGGGAAGGCTGTATCGGGGAGGAAGCGCTGAAACGCGTGGTGACGCATCCGGCTTTAAAAGATCTGCCGTTTTATTTAGAGACACCGAATGAGCTTCCCGGGTATGCCAGGGAGATTGCAGTCATGAGAGAGGCAAGCAGATAAAAAATAACTTATAGTTAAAAAACAAAACCATGAATTAAAAGACACTCAATTGTATACCAGTCCGAAGCCTGCTATAATAAGACCATGAAGGGCCCTTCTTCATAGAAAACAGGAGGGATTATGTATGGCAATGAATGCGGTAATACGTGAAAAACGAAAAGAACTGGGACTGACCCAGGAGAAGGTTGCGGAGTATTTAGGAGTATCTGCGCCAGCCGTGAACAAATGGGAAAAGGGGATCACCTGCCCTGACGTTTCGTTATTGCCTGCGCTGGCCCGTCTGCTGAAAACGGATTTGAATACGCTGCTCTGTTTCAAGGAGGAATTGACAGAACAGGAGATCGCCGGATTCTGTATGGAAGTGGCGGAGACGGTCCGGGTGGATGGAATGAGCGCGGGAATCAGGCTGGTGCGGGAAAAGGTACAGGAATATCCCGCATGCGGTCCGCTGATTCACAGGGCTGCGATGGTGTTAGACGGCGCGTGGTTTATCAACGGCTCGTGTTGCGAGGAGCGGGAGGAGTATGCGGAGGAGATTATCTCTCTGTATGAGCGCGCGGCGGAGTGCGGTGATGAGAAGGTCGCCACCGGCGCCCGGTTTATGCTGGCATCGAAATATATGGTTCGTATGGAATATGAAAAGTCACAGAAGATGCTGGATTTGCTTCCGGAAAGAAACCATATGGATAAACGTCAGATCCAGGCGAATCTCTATATCAGGCAGGAAAAGCTTGATGAGGCGGCCCGCCTGATGGAGCAGATGCTCATCACGCGGCTGAATGAACTGGAGGGCGTACTGATCAGCCTCGCTGAAATTGCAGTGAAAGAGGGACGGCCGGAGGATGCCACAGACATAGGGGAACGCTGGAAGGCCGTTGCGGAGCAAATGGGGCTGTGGAACTATAACGGGCTGGTAATCGCGCTGCAGGCGGCTCTCGACCGGGAAGATGAGGCACAGAGCGTCAGAATGATCAAAGAACTCTTGAAGGCGGCGGCAACGCCGTGGGAGATGAAAAACTCGCCTTTATTCCGGCATATTCCGGTTAAGGGTGTCCCGGAAACTTATACGAAGCAGATCATTTCGCCTATTTTATACGAATTTGAGAATAGCTCAAAATACGACTTCCTTCAGAGCAATGAGGAATTCAGGCAGCTGATCGAGCAGTACCGAAAGTGACAGTTCCCGGCCCCGCTGAAAGTCTCCGCCGGGCCGGAAACTGTCACTTTCGGAGACAAAGTAAAAAATCGTAATAGAAAATTTTGTAGATGGATGGAATCCCGGTATGGTATACTATACTCATATCGGGATATTTATTGTATAATAGGAAAGTGTTCCTATTACACAATAAGCCCTCCGGGCAGGAGGCGCACTCCGCGCTAAGGAAGTATGGTTGCTGAAGCAACCGCGCTTCGGCGCGAGAGTCCGGCGAGCCGGATTCTTTATTCTAATAAACGTGACAGGAGGCAGAAACATGGGAATTATAAAAGCAGTTACGACCGCGATCGGCGGTTCACTGGCAGACCAGTGGCTGGAGGTAATTGAGTCAGGCAATATGGGAGATCAGACAGTCTTCACCAGCGGCGTGAAAATCCGCAGAGGGTCCAATACGAAGGGAACGGATAATACGATTTCCGACGGTTCCGTCATCCACGTGTACCCCAACCAGTTCATGATTCTGGTAGATGGAGGCAAGATTATCGATTACACCGCGGAAGAGGGATATTATACCGTCAAGAATTCCTCCCTGCCATCCCTGTTTAACGGACAGTTCGGGGAGGCGCTTAAAGAGTCCTTTGACCGTGTGCGTTTCGGCGGCGAAACTCCTACGTCTCAGAAGGTCTATTTTATCAATCTGCAGGAGATCAAGGGAATCAAGTTTGGAACCCCGAATCCGATTAACTATTTTGACCAGTTTTACAATGCAGAACTGTTTCTGCGTGCCCACGGTACGTACTCGATCAAGGTAACGGATCCGCTGTTATTCTACGCCGAGGCTATTCCAAAAAACAAGGCAAGAGTCGAGGTTACGGATATCAATGAGCAGTATTTGTCTGAATTTTTAGAGGCGCTGCAGTCCTCTATTAATCAGATGTCGGCTGACGGGATCCGCATTTCCTACGTGGCATCTAAGGGCAGAGAGCTGGGTGACTACATGGCGGATACTCTGGACAGTCAGTGGAAGGCTATCCGAGGCATGGAGATTCAGTCTGTAGGTATTGCCAGTATTTCGTATGATGAAGAATCCAAGAATCTGATCAATATGAGAAACCAGGGTGCCATGCTGAGCGATCCCGGTGTGCGGGAGGGCTATGTTCAGGGATCGGTAGCCAGAGGCATGGAGGCAGCCGGAAGCAATGCGCACGGCTCCATGGCTGGCTTTATGGGCATGGGTGTCGGCATGAATGCGGGAGGCGGCTTCATGGGAGCAGCTTCCAATGCGAATTTACAGCAGATGCAGATGAACCAGATGGCAGGAAACCAGCAGATGGCGGGAAATCAGCAGATGGCAGCCGGTCAGATGCAGGGCGGCCAAATGGCAGGAGCGCAGCCGACACAGGGCGCCGGCCAGGCAGGCGGCAATGGCCCGATACCGGGAACCGGAACCCCGTCCTTTGTACAGCAGGCGTCTGAGGCCAGACAGGCAGCAAGCCAGTCAGGTGACTCATGGACCTGTAAATGTGGAAATGTCAACACAGGAAAATTCTGCCCGGAATGCGGAGCTCCCCGGCCAGCCGGTCCGTGGACCTGTGAATGCGGAACTGCCAACAATGGAAAATTCTGTTCGGAGTGTGGGAAACCAAGACCATGAGTGCGACCATAACATATAAGTGTCCGAACTGCGGCGGCGGCCTGCAGTTTGATCCTGACAAACAGAAATATGCATGTGAATACTGTCTGTCCGAGTTTACTCAGGAAGAGCTGGAACGGCTGAGCCCGGAAGCATCGGCCGACCAGACCGGTTTCCCGTCCGCCGGTATGGCTGGAGAGGAGACGCAGGAGGACCGGAAAATGGAAGGGACTCCCGTCCTTTACACCTGTCCCAGCTGTGGAGCGGAGATCGTAACCGATGAGACCACTGCGGCCACCATGTGTTATTACTGTCACAATCCGGTAATTCTTTCCGGAAAGCTGTCAGGAGAGTATAATCCGGACTATGTCATCCCCTTTCAGCTGGACAGAGAAAAAGCGACCGCCATATTTTCCCAGTGGATGAAGAAAAAAAGATATGTGCCGAAAGCCTTTTATTCAGAGGATCAGATCCAGAAAATGTCCGGTGTGTATTTTCCGTATCTGATGTACAGCTGCCGGGTGGAAGGAGAGCTGGAGGCCCGGGCCGACAGGCTGCGAATCTGGGTGAGCGGACGGTATCAGTATACAGAGACCCAGACGTACGATATTTTCAGGGAAGGCGACATGGAAGTGAGCCATGTCACCCGCAATGCCTTAAAAAAGGCAAACAGAGAGCTGGTGGAGGGTGTTTTGCCCTATGATATGGAGAAGCTGGAACATTTTACTCCCGGTTATCTGTCCGGCTTCGTGGCAGAGCGGCGCGATATGGAGGAACAAGACTTTTCCGCTGACGTATACGGCGAGGTTCGCCAGTTTGCGCTAGATTCCCTAAAAGAAAGTGTTGGAACGTATGACCGGGTCAGTGTTCGCCGATCGGACGCGCAGCTGAGAGATGAGAAATGGGAATACGCCCTTCTTCCGGTCTGGACACTCACCTATCATGACCAGGCTAAAAACGAGATGTACTATTTTACCGTCAATGGACAAACGGGAAAAGTTTGTGGAAAACTTCCGGTTGATAAGATGAAATTGTTGATACTGTTTGCAGAAATTTTCTTCCCGGTCCTGTTATTCATGCTTTTGATGGGGTATCTGATATGATGAGACGACAAAGAAATGGTGTATCCGTATACATAAAAAACGGGAGTCAGCTGCTTCGGCTGCTGCTCTTTGCCGCGGCGATTCTCTTTCTGGCTGGATTCTGCATGGTGTCCACAGCCTGGGCCTCCGGGAACTCTGACCTGGCAGAAGGTAAAACCAGAGTCTTCGATCAAGCGGGACTGTTCAGCGAGGCGGAGAAGAGTTCCATGGAAGAAGAGATTGCCTCCATGCGGAAAGATATGAACATGGACGTGGTGATCATCACCACGGATGATGCAGGTGGAAAGTCAGCCGAAAGGTACAGTGAAGATTTTTACACTAACGGAAATTTCGGGACAGGAAAAGACTACAGCGGTGTGATATTCCTGATTGATATGGATAACCGGGAGCTGTATATCGCTCCGGTAGGAACGATGAACCGGTTTCTGACGGATAAACGGTGGAATACTATTTTAGATGACGCCTATGAGGGCGCATCGAATGGGGACTATGCGGCCAGTGCCGAAGCATTTTTAGCGGGTGTCCGCAAATATTACACGGCCGGAATACCGGGCGGTCAGTATAACTACGACCGCGACACCGGTAAAATCAGCGTCTACCGCAGCATAACCTGGCCGGAGGCCGCGTTAGCCCTGGCGGTGGCCCTGCTGGCGGCCATAAGCCCCTGCATTGGTGTCAGGAACCGCTACGCGATGAAGAAAGAGCGGAGGCAGGCTGAAAATTACTTAAAAGCCTACCGGGCAGACTGCCGCTTCCGTTTTTCTGCAAATACGGATAATCTGGTCAATAAGACCGTCACCCATATTGTGATTCCAAAGAATACTTCCAGCGGTCATTCCGGTGGCGGCGGTGGTTCCTCGTCCGGCCGCAGTACGACTCATTCCTCCGGTGGCCGCAGCTATGGCGGCGGCGGAAGAAAGTTTTAGAAAGCTGAGCTTAACGGCAGCAGTGGCATTTATCCCCACTGCCGTACCATTTTGAACGGTATATGGGTCAAAATGTGGATAGAGATACCGGTACAGCCCGGTCGATTTCTAAAGTATCCGCGGTCACGATACAGTCATAAGCGAGAATATGGACGCCGGCCTCATGGGCCAGGCGCAGCGCATCCCCGAACTGGGGATGCGTTTTTTGATTGGGCGTAAACTCCCGGATTCCCTTCATCTGGATTACAAACAGGATATAGGCCTCATACCCTGCCTTTACCGCTTCTGCCAGTTCCAGAATGTGCTTGATGCCCCGCTCGGTCGGCGCGTCGGGGAACATGGCGATGCCGTTCTCCTCCAAAGTTACACCTTTGACTTCCATAAAGGCCGGTTTCGTACAGCTCTGAAACGCAGGGGAGGAAGATGGATTGTATGCAGGAGCAGAGGCAGAGCTGAGGGGCGAATCGGGAAGCTGAGCACAGGCCGAATCAAAAACCATATCAAAAGCCATATCAAAGACCATATCAAAAGCCAGATCGAACCGGGATTGTCCATAGGTGACTTCCCTGCGAATATTGGCCAGTCTGAGTGCCGGTAGAAACTTTTCACCGTCATAGCCGTTAACCGGCAGTGTTGGCGCCTGCTCCATGGCATGAAGCCATTCCGCCGCCACCTGGTTCGGAGCCTGGGAATCCATGTTGATAAGCAGGAGTTCTCCGTTTCGTTCCTTCAAGACTCCGATCAGCGAGTATTCTGTCTTTCTGCCTAATGCCGCGGCCTCCGGATGAAACTGAAGTATCACCGCAGCGCCCGGCAGAAGCAGCTCTCTGCACCGTCCCGTGTTTTTTACATGGCAGACTACGGTTTCTTCCTCACCGCCCGCCTCTCGCCGGATAGCCACATGGGCGATAAAGCGGTTAGGCCGGCTTATAAAAGTACCCTGTATCATATGTTCATATCTCATGGTTAAAATATATCCTTTCTATCATTAAAACATAAAAGCATAAGCGTAAAGAAAAACACAGACTGGTCCGCATTTGAAAAATCATTCCCGCCATCTGCACGCCTTACTTTACGGCATATTTAGCCTCCATTCAGTCTGCATAGCCCTGCGCCTCATTCATCGGAACGAAATCTCCCGCAAAGTGTGATGCAGCTGACGAAAGCCAGTTCTCAACCCCATTCCGGCAAACGCAAAATGCCGCGCAGACTATTCCTAGCATACCACATCACGGGACAAAAATAAATTGAAATGTAATGTCCTCAAACTAAATACATATGTCCGCACTATGAAAACTTTTTTGCCGTTTCTGGTTGCACCTTCAAACAAAGTATGCTACAATTCTGGCAAGGTTTCAGACCAAAAGCATGAAAATACGGCTGAATTACAATATGTAAGAGTAAGAAAGGAAAGACACATCATGGAATTATCCTATCAAAGCACCCGCGGCGGCGAGACCGGTGTGACGGCCTCCCAGGCAATCTTAAAGGGGCTGGCAGACGACGGCGGCTTATTTATGCCGACCTTTATCCCAAAACTCGATAAAACGATGGAAGAACTGGCAGGCATGACGTATCAGGAGACCGCCTATGAGGTGATGAAGCTGTTCCTCACCGACTATACGGAAGAAGAACTGAAGAACTGCATCGCCAGAGCGTATGACAGCAAATTTGACACCGGGGAGATCGCTCCTCTGGCAAAGGCGGATGGCGCTTATTTCCTGGAGTTATACCACGGGAGCACGATCGCATTTAAGGATATGGCTCTTTCCATTCTGCCGCATTTAATGATCACTGCCGCTAAGAAAAATCAGGTAAAAAACAAGATTGTAGTTTTGACTGCAACCTCCGGCGACACCGGTAAGGCCGCCATGGCAGGCTTTGCCGATGTGGAAGGAACAGCTATCATCGTCTTCTATCCAAAAGACGGCGTGAGCCGCATTCAGGAGCTTCAGATGGTGACGCAGAAGGGGGATAACACTCACGTAGTGGCGATCCACGGTAATTTCGACGATGCCCAGACCGGCGTGAAGAAAATATTCGGAGACAAGGCATTTGCGGCTGCGCTCGCCGAAAAAGGCTGCCAGCTCTCCTCTGCGAATTCCATCAATATCGGCCGTCTCGTTCCTCAGGTTGTATATTATGTGTATGCCTATGCAAAGCTTCTGGAGGCCGGCGAGATCGAAGCAGGGGAGCAGATCAACGTGACGGTGCCTACCGGCAACTTCGGCAATATCCTTGCGGCTTATTTGGCAAAGGAGATGGGCGTCCCGGTGAAGACCCTGATCTGTGCTTCCAATGAGAATAAGGTCCTGTATGACTTTTTCCGCACGGGTACATACGACAGGAACCGCGATTTCATCCTGACGACCTCCCCATCCATGGATATCCTCATTTCCAGCAACTTAGAGCGCCTCATCTATTTAAGCGCCGGCAGCGATGCTAAGGCCAATGCAGCCCTGATGAAGGAATTGAGCGAGAAGGGAAGCTACACGGTGACAGAAGAGATGCGCGGATTCATGAAAGATTTCCTCGGAGGCTTTGCGTCGGAAGAAGAGAACCGTGCCACGATTAAAAAAATCTTTGAAGACACCGGATACTTAATTGATACCCACACAGGCGTCGCAGCGTCTGTATACAACCATTATAAAGAAGAGACAAAGGATCCTGCCAAAACCGTTATCGCGTCCACAGCCAGCCCGTATAAGTTTTCAGGAAGCGTTCTGGAGGCCATCGACGGCGTTCGGCCGGAGGAAGATGAATTCGCCATTGTGGACCGTCTGGCGGAGCTGTCAGGCGTTGTCATCCCGCAGGCCGTAGAGGAGATCCGCACAGCGCCTGTGCGCCATACCGCGGAGTGCGGCATCGATCAGATGCAGGCCACGGTAGCCGGGATTCTTTCGGTATAATCCGTACAGCACCCATAAGTTTCTGCGGATTTTTCACTGGATGCCCGCACAATGGAGAAATCCGCATAATCGGTGATAGAATCCGCGTGCCCCCGTTTCGCAGATATTTCCCTGTCAATAAGGAATGATCGGACACACTCCGGGCCATAAAATCAAAAAGATGATGGTCGGAAATGGCAATATGTAAGAAAATATGTAAGATTGTTATAAAAATCACAATTCAAAAATATTTATCTTTGCAAATGACGCGAAATGGTATATAATGATGTAGAAATGAAATAAATATAAATCGAATTGGAGGTTTGTGATATGTTAGTTTCAGCAAAAGAAATGCTTGAAAAAGCAAGAGACGGAAAGTATGCTGTTGGCCAGTTCAACATCAACAACCTTGAGTGGACCAAAGCGGTCTTACTGACAGCAGAAGAACTGAATTCCCCGGTCATCCTTGGCGTATCCGAGGGTGCTGGTAAATACATGACAGGTTACAAGACAGTATCAGCGATGGTAAAGGCTATGATCGGTGAACTGAACATTACAGTTCCGGTAGCTTTACATCTGGATCACGGCAGCTACGAAGGCTGCTATAAATGTATCGAGGCAGGATTCTCCTCCATCATGTTCGATGGCTCTCACTATCCGATCGAAGAGAACGTTGAGAAGACGAAAGAACTCGTAGCAGTATGTGCAGAGAAAGGCATCTCCTTAGAGGCAGAAGTCGGCTCCATCGGCGGCGAGGAAGACGGCGTAGTTGGAATGGGCGAGTGTGCAGATCCGAACGAGTGCAAGCAGATTGCAGATCTGGGCGTAACCATGCTGGCTGCCGGTATCGGCAACATCCATGGCAAGTATCCAGAGAACTGGGCTGGATTAAGCTTTGAGACTCTGGCTGCCGTAAAAGACAAAGTAGGTGATATGCCGTTAGTACTTCACGGTGGTACAGGCATTCCTGAGGATCAGATCAAGAAAGCGATCAGCCTCGGCGTAGCCAAGATTAACGTAAACACAGAGTGCCAGCTGTCCTTTGCTGACGCTACCCGTAAATACATCGAAGCAGGCAAGGATTTAGCAGGCAAGGGCTTTGACCCGCGTAAACTTCTCGCACCAGGAACGGAAGCAATCAAGGCAACCGTCAAAGAGAAGATGGAATTATTCGGTTCCGTGGGAAAAGCTTAAGTTTGAATAATCCTGGATCCTGAAATGCAATTATTAAAAAAAATACTTGCATTTTTGAGAGAAATGGTTTATTTTAATTAAGGAACGATGGCGTTCTCCTGACAACAGGAGGGCGCCATTTCTGGTATCATAGGAACGTTCGCCCTATAAAACCAGAACCCTCCGGGGGAGGCGCACTCTGCGCCGGAGCGAGAGTCCGGAATGAGGGACTTAATCTGTCACAGATGATTGCGCGCATAACCAGGAAAAAAGAGGAGACTCGAGAAGTCTAAATTACAGACCAAATGAGAGGATGGAAAATTTATGAGCGAAGTAGTAAATGTTGCCGAAATCTTCGGTAAAAACGTATTTAACGAAACCGTCATGAGAGAGCGCTTGCCGAAATCCGTTTTCAAGAAATTAAAGAAGACGATCGAAGACGGAGCGGAACTGGACCCGTCCATCGCTGATGTTGTTGCACATGCGATGAAGGACTGGGCAATTGAGAGAGGCGCGACCCATTATACCCATTGGTTCCAGCCGCTGACCGGTATCACAGCCGAAAAGCATGACTCCTTCATTTCAGCACCGACCTCCGAGGGAAAAGTCATCATGGAGTTCTCCGGAAAAGAGCTGATCAAGGGCGAACCGGACGCTTCCTCCTTCCCATCAGGCGGTTTGAGAGCCACCTTTGAGGCGAGAGGCTATACTGCATGGGATTGTACTTCACCGGCATTTTTAAGAGAAGACGCCATTGGCGTAACCCTTTGCATTCCCACCGCATTCTGCTCTTATACAGGAGAAGCCCTGGATAAGAAGACACCTCTTTTAAAATCCATGGAGGCTGTTGACGAGCAGGCACTGAGAATTTTACGATTATTCGGCAACACCACTTCCAAACGTGTGGTCCCGTCCGTAGGGGCGGAGCAGGAGTATTTCCTGGTTGACCGTGAAAAATATTTACAGAGAAAAGACCTGATTTACGCAGGCCGCACCTTATTCGGCGCTATGCCTCCCAAGGGGCAGGAGCTGGAAGATCATTATTTCGGAGCCATCCGGGAGCGTGTCGCGGCATATATGAAGGAAGTCAATGAAGAGCTCTGGCGCTTAGGCGTTCCGGCCAAGACCCAGCATAACGAGGTGGCACCGGCCCAGCATGAACTGGCGCCGATCTACGAGCAGGTCAATGTGGCCGTAGATCATAACCAGATGGTAATGGAAACCTTAAAGAAGGTGGCCGGCCGTCACGGCTTAAACTGCCTGCTTCACGAAAAACCATTTGCCGGAGTCAACGGTTCCGGAAAACATAACAACTGGTCCCTGACCACGGAAGATGGAATCAACCTGTTAAATCCAGGTGAGACCCCTCATGAGAACATTCAGTTTCTTCTGGTGCTGTCCTGTATCTTAAAGGCCGTTGACCGTCATGCCGATCTGCTTCGTGAATCTGCGGCAGATGTCGGAAATGATCACAGACTCGGCGCTAACGAGGCACCGCCCGCTATCATTTCCGTGTTCATCGGTGAACAGCTGGAGGACGTGGTCGATCAGCTTTGCAGCACCGGCGAGGCCACCCATTCCAAGGTAGGAGGCACATTAAAGACGGGAGTCAAGACACTGCCTGATTTATTCAAGGATGCAACCGACAGAAACAGAACATCCCCGTTCGCCTTTACGGGCAACAAATTTGAGTTCCGTATGGTAGGCTCCTCCGATTCCATTTCTTCCCCGAACGTGGTATTAAACACCATTGCGGCGGAAGCGTTCAAGGAAGCGGCTGACATACTGGAAAAGGCGGCGGATTTCGATACCGCGGTACATGATATGATCAAAGAGCAGCTGGCAGCCCATAGAAGAATCATCTTCAATGGAAACGGCTATGCGGACGCATGGGTAGAGGAGGCCGAGATGAGAGGCCTTCCGAACATCAAATCCATGGTGGAAGCGATTCCGGCCCTTACCACAGAAGCATCAGTCCGGATGTTTGAGGCATTCAACGTATTTACGAAAGCCGAACTGGAATCCCGTGTTGAGATCGAATATGAGGCATACAGCAAGGCAATCAACATCGAGGCCAGAACCATGATCGATATGGCCGGCAAGCAGATTATCCCGGCGGCCGTCAAATATGCGACCATGCTGGCCGATTCCTTAAGCAAAGTACAGACCGCCTGCCCGGATGCCGATGTGAGCGTCCAGGCCGAACTTCTGACAGAGACCTCCGCCTATCTTTCTGATATGAAGGTGGCGCTGGCAAATCTGACTGATGTAACAGAGAAATGCGGCATCATCGAAAACAATAAGGAACAGGCCAATGCCTACCACGATATCGTAGTCCCTGCCATGGAAGCGCTCCGCGCTCCGGCGGATAAGCTTGAGATGATGGTCGATAAGGAATTATGGCCGATGCCAAGCTATGGAGATTTGATTTTTGAAGTATAAGGGAAAATTGAAAAAAGGAACCGCCTCCTGTCTAATTAACAGGGAGGCGGTTCCTTTTTTGCAGCTGAAGCTGCTTTTTAATGTCTTACTTATTTAATTCCAGGCCCGATCTCTTTCGTTGGAGAAGTTGTCTGACTGCTGTCAGCCGGAGATTCCTGTGATGCATTGCCGGCGCTCTGTCCATTCTGTGATGCATTGCCAGCGTTCTGTCCATCCTGTGCAGCACCTTCCGCCGGTTCTTCTACCTTAGTGCAGACGCCGTTTGCGTCGACGGTATAATCGACACCGTCAAAATCTAGGGTAGTGGAAGCCGCCATCTTGCCGTCAGCAGGATTTAAGTAGTAGAGCTGCCCGTTGATCTCCGTGAGACCCGTGACCATGGCGCCGCTGCCGTTGAAATAGTACCATGCGCCGTCAACCTCGCGCCAACCAACGGTCATCTTTCCGGAAGAGGTGCTCAAGTAGTACTTCGCGCCGCCGTCCTTCAGCCAGCCGGTCTGCATTCTGCCGTCCTGGTTTAAGTAGTACCAGTTTCCGTCCGGATTGATCCATCCGCGGGCCATATCGCCACCCTGATTGAAATAGTACCATGTGCCGTCCAGCTGCCGCCATCCGGTAGCCGCCGCGCCGCTGTCGGTCAAGAAGTATTTTTTATCACCTTCCGTATGCCATCCGGTTACCATGGAGCCGTCGCTGTTTAAGAAATACTTCGTTCCATTCTGATCCAGCCATCCGGTAGACATAATACCTGTATCCTGAAGGAAATACCATTTTCCGGCCAGCTGCTTCCAGCCGGTAGCCATCTTTCCAGAAGCCTCATCGAGATAATAATACTGATTCATCTGCTGAAGCCATCCCGTCTTCATGGTACCGTCGTTGTTTAAGAAATAACGTGAGCCGTTATCATCCAGCCATCCGGTACTCATCGCACCACTGGCATTGAAGAAATACCATTTGTCGGAAAGCTGTTTCCAACCAGTCACCATGCGTCCGGTCGTGTCGTCGAGATAATAGTTAAGTCCCAGCTTCTCCAGCCACCCGGTAGAAGCAAGACCTTCGCCGTTCATATAGAACCAGCCGGTCCCGTCATTGATCCAGGCGTCCTTTTGCATCTGATAGTTCTGGTAATAATACGTCTTGTCCCCGATGGTCCTCCAGAGATTCCCCGGGAGATAGGGAGTTAAGTCCTTGTAAAGGAAATTGATATCAACGTTACCGCTGATGCCCTCGATGGATCCGGTGCTGGTGGCCTGCCACATGATCGGATCGGAAAAGTTATGCTTTACCTCGTAGCGGGCCACCCACACGTCATAGTGCATGTTTGTCATATCGATCTTATTGGCCAGCCAATAGTCGTTGGCATAGACCATGGGATAATACCCGGCCGCCTCCACCCGTTCGCAGAAGGCGTTGATGATCTCCGTGACCTGTGCCGGCGGAAGAGAACCCAGTGTGGAGCTGTCCTCCGCGTCAAACGCGATTGGAAATGAAATCGGATAATCCTTTACCAGATCGAGGACGAAATCCGCCTCCTCCACAGCCATCTGCGGTGTGGTTGCCAGCGAATAAATATAGGCGCCGACCCGTACTCCGGCATCGGAAGCCTCCTTCACATTTTTGTGGAAATAGGGGTCTACCGCCCCTTTTGACCGGGTACCCAGCATGACGAATTCCACATCGTCAGCGGCTACTGTATTCCAGTCAATATTGCCCTGCCACCGGGATACGTCGATTCCTCTTGCCACGACGCCGTCGATCACGGTTCCATCCAGCATCTGATAATACCCGTTTACCCGTTCATAGCCCGCAGCGTAGGCGGGCGGGGCGGAGTACAGGAATGCTCCTGAACAGCCCATGACGGCGCTGAGCGCTGCCGCCGTAATTCTTCCAGTAATTCTTCTGTGCTTCAAAGTGTCAGCCTCCTCATCCTTGCAGTCAGTTGTTCCGATAAAACTACGATGGGTATCCGCGCCGAAGTGCAGATACCCACACAAAACCTTTATTTCCGCGAGCAACGAGCCAGGTGCCATGCCTGAGCATTAGGCGGCTGCCGCGGTGTATTTAACTGAATTACTCTGCCTTTTACGGCAGTATGTCTGAATTATCTATCAGCCCGGTCCGTTTGTGAGTCCCGGTGCCAGCTGGTAAACACCATTGTTGGAGGAAGAGCCTCCTGGAGCATTGCTGCCTCCCGGCGAGCTGCTGCCGCCTGGTGTATTGTTATTGCTGCCCGGGGCGCTGCTTAAATTTCCATTCCCCGTGGAAGATCCGCCGGGGCCACCGGAAGTATTAGTATTGGTGTTGGTATTGGAACCAGGCGCGTTCGTATTATTCGTTCCGCTGCCTGGCGCCGATACATTGCCGCCTGTGCTGGGCGCGTTGGAATTGCTGTTCTGGTAAGCGCCATTGGAAGCAAATGTATAGCTGACTCCATCAATTGTCAAAGTCGTATTAGCCGCCATCTTCCCGGTAGAAGGATCGAGGTAATAATAGACACCGGAAAGCTGAATCCAGCCTGTCATCATATGGCCTGCATCATTAAAATAGTACCAGGAGCCTTCAAGTTCCTTCCAGCCGTGAGCCATCTTACCGCTCGAAGTATCCATATAGTACTTATTCGTACCATCGCTGAGCCAGCCTGTCATCATCTTGCCGAGAACGTTCTTGCTGTCTGAGTTCAGATAGTAATACTCTCCGCCGATCTGCTGCCAGCCGGTCAGCATCTTGCCATCTGTTCCAAAATAGAACCAGTCGTTACCGATCTGTCCCCATCCCAGTGTGCACTTGCCGTTTTCTTTAAAATAGAACCAGCCGCCATCCATCTCACGCCATCCGGTAGACATGGTGCCGTCGCCCTTCATATAGTAATAATCATCACCGATTCTCAGCCAGCCCTTCACGAGAACACCGGTGTCATCCATCAGGTAGTAATACTTCCCGCCGTCTTCCACCCATTTCGTTGCCATGGCTCCGTTGGAACGGAAATAATACCAGTTATTATTAATCTGTTTCCAACCCGTCACCATGTAACCGGTCGAGAGATCCATATAATAATAAGTACCGTCAGTACTTTTTGCCCATCCTTTATGTACAGACCCGTCCGCGTCCATATATTTCCACTGTGAGCCTTCCTGCTGCCATCCTGCCGCGGCCCACGCGGTGCCAGCCGGTATTAAAGTCGCGCTTCCCACGAGTCCGGCCAGGAGTAACGCAGTCATTGTTTTCCCACATCTCATCCTAATCTCCTCCTATTCTTACAAGATACGACATCACATATGAATTCATTATATCACAGGAGGCCTTATAATGCATAAAAAAATTATTACGATTTGTGGACAAATTTCCAAAACTCATCCAATATCCCTGCATTTTTTATAAAAATGCTTTGCATACCGGTACATTATGATCGTATATTCACCGAATTCTTCCCCCAAAGATGCCTTATACACAGCCCAGAGACTCCACAAAAATCCGCCAAGCGCCATATGTGCGTAGACAGAGTATCGCTCATCAAGCGACGGTTCCCGCTCCAGATACACCCGGATCAGACGTTCTGTCTCCTCATCCGTATAATAGGAATAGATCGCGCACATGGCCACGTCCACCAGCGGGTCGCACATACCGGCGTATTCCCAGTCGATCAGCCGGACCCCGCCGTCCTCCAGCATCAGGAAATTATCGCCGTTGTCATCGAGATGAGAGAGGACCTTCCTGCGCCCCATGGAATCCAGGCGGTCCATTAATTCCGTCATCCAGCCATGTACCTTCCCATAATCCTCAAAGGGGATGTCCCCATGCCTTCTGCAAAGGTCTTCATAAAAATCAATCCGCTCTCTCATATCAAAAGAGTGTTCAACCGTAAGGCCTGAATTATGAAGGCGGCGTACAATTGCCATACATTTCTCCATCTGCTCCCAATTGCGGGGATCCGCATTATTTGCGCCATCGTAATACTCCGCGATCTTATATCCGGTATCCCCGTCAAAATAAATGATCTTCTCCGTAATACCGAGTCCGGCTACCACATCATATACTGCCTTTTCCTGTCTGCGGTTAATAAGAAGCTCGGTTCCCGGCCCAGGAATTCTGCAGATATAGTGGCGTTCCTTTACCTTAAATAGAAACGATTTATTTGTCATACCCGATTTTAAGCATCTGATTTCCGTAATTTCCGACTCCGGCACTTTAAAAACCCGGGCGACCAGTTCCATGGCTTCATTGTCAGAGTGACGCTGATATTTGATATCAAATCTCCGAAGCTCCTCCAGATTTTCAAATTCGTACACCTCATCCTCAGGCCTCCGGTTTATGTACATATCAATGTCGCCGTGAGCCTCCTCCAGATTTGGAAGGCGTTTTGCCGCCTCACCCGAGAGCATGTCCATATAGACATTTTCCCAGTAAAACTGTTCTGTCCCTGGAAGCTCATAGTAGGCCTCAAGAACCGGAAGAAACTTCTCAGAAAATTCCTTTGAGAAATAAGCAGGTCCATACATAACCCATTGATCGATGCCGCCAACCGATACGCTCCCGATTCTGCCTTTCTTATTGTAATCGAGGCACCACTCCGAAGTTTCCCCTTCCATAAAAGCAGAAGAGTACCAGGCGCCGCCCTCATAGGCGTGGTACATGTTATGCCGCATCCAGTTGTCAGAAGAGAGCACATACATATTTCTTCCCCGCAGGACCTCCCTGGCGCGGTAAATGGTAGTCAATGTATTTTTAGAAGAATATTCAGGATTATATAGAAGCTTCACATCATATTTATCAATCAGGTATTCAAATTTCTCTTTCAAATATCCCACGACAATCGTGATATTCTGTACGCCGACCTCATGGAGCTGGCGAATCTGCCGCTCGATCATTCGCTCTCCAAAGACTTCCAGCAGGCCTTTCGGCATTTCAAAGGTCAGAGGGACGAAGCGGGATCCAAAACCGGCGGCGATAATCAGGGCCCCGTCAACCTTATACTGTTTCAGAAGCTCCAGTCCGGCCGGGAGCAGCTCATACGCACCGCCGGCACCAGCCAGGGTGATGAGATGTTCCGAAATACATTCTTTTACAAGATTATTGGCCGTTCCGAGAGAGACATCCAGTGCCTGAGCTAATTCCCTCTGTGTGATTGCCGTATTTTCAAGGATAGAACGGCAGATGATTACATTACGATTCATGATAGATACCTCCGTGGTTGATGATCATATTTTAGGGAAATGCATATTGTAAAAAGAAGATGTTTGGTGTTCAAAAATATAGATATATTAGTATATGTGAACATTATAGCATAATTGTATGGAAATGCAAGGCTGGAGTTGGTGAGGAAGTGGGGAGGGGAGGGAAGGGAAGACGGAAGAAGAGACGGAAGAAGAGACGAAAGGAGGGACGGAAGAGAAGGGAAGAGGATACGGAAGAGAGGATTTTGAAGTGGCGCACGACTTAGAAAGGTGTAATTGGTAAATGGAGTGGAATTTTGACAAGTATAAGTATTATATATAGGTAAGTTTAGTATTATTATCAAGCAGATGCGTAGGAAGGAGGTTTGGAGTTGGCGGAGATTTAAAGTTAGGTGAATCTATTTGTTAAGTAGTATGGCATTGATAATCCGATCGATCTGATGAAATAATTTGTGAGGTACGAGGAGGGATAGATATAAAATAGGAGAGTGGGGGAAGATGAAAATATATATGGGGAAGAAAGCGCGCGGGTTACGATAAAAGTAACTATGATGTAGAAAATGCAGTAAAGGTAGAAAAAGTAGTAAAGGTAGTAAAAGCAGTAAAGGTAGTAAAAGCATAAAAGCACAAAAGTATAAAAGTACAAAAGTAGAAAAGTACAAAAGCATAAAAGCACGAAAGCATAGAAGATATAAAAAGCATAAGCTTAAAAGTGTATCTAACCAGATATTCGCAGCCTCTATTATTAAGCCCTTGTCACTAATAGCATTATTGCATTATTAATAATTGAAGCATACCATGAAAGTCCATTACCATAATAATACAGATATGTATATTGGCAATATAATATTAGAGATCATGCTATTAAGATTTCAACAGTATGTCGTATTATGTGAAGTAGTTAAATACATGAAGTAATTTAAGAGAACCAGGTGGATATATTTAAATATGGTCGGATTGTACTAATAGGAGTACAATATGCCGCAGAGGCCCGTTTTTCGTAAAGATTACGTAAGAAAATGCACAGAGAAAAGTTATAGCATTTTTGAAAAAATTATATTATACTGTCAGTGTGATGGAGGAAATGATATTTTCCTGGTGGAATTGTGAATATTTATTACTTTTTGAAAAATATGCAAAAAAAGTGAAAAAAAGTATTGATAATTTCCCTTATAGGAAGTATAATTACCTCGTAATGCAATTAGGAATTTCAAA
>NZ_JBKVCZ010000088.1:0-30104 GCF_046966825.1 Hungatella sp.
CTTGTATACATCCCTGATGGCGCTGCCGACGCCATTTGCGCCGGTGCACCTCCTGTTTATCAACCTGGTGACGGATTCCCTTCCGGCCATTGCCATCGGTATGGAGAAGGCGGAGCCGGGGCTTCTGACGAAAAAACCGAGAAATCCGAAGGAAGGAATTCTGACGAAACGGTTCATCCTTCAGATTCTCCTCCAGGGGGCGCTCATAGCAGTCTGCACGATGACCGCCTATCATACCGGCCTGGCCACGGGCAGCGAGGCGGCGGCCAGTACCATGGCGTTTTCCACCCTGACCCTGGCGAGACTGTTCCATGGCTTCAACTGCCGCAGCTCTCACTCCATCTTTAAGATTGGCCTGATGAGCAACTTATACAGTATCATGGCGTTTGAGGCAGGAGTGGTGCTTCTGGCCGCGGTTCTGTTTGTGCCTGGGCTTCAGACCCTGTTCTCCGTAGCTGATCTATCAGTGAGGCAGCTGCTCACCATAGTTATATTTGCGGTGGTGCCGACACTGGTGATCCAGGCGTTTAAGACGGTGCGGGAGAGTATGCGGTAAAGGCGGGAATCTGCTGTATGTTTATTAAGCTGCTGTGATTTAAAAAATAACAGGCGTTCCGAAAATTGGTTTCGGAACGCCTTTCTGCGGCAAAATAGTACCAAAATCCGCTGGTTTCCAATGCCAGAAATGCTCATATCACCCTTTTTCAGGAGATGTCTGTAAATTTTAGAAACTACTTGAGAAAAAACACAAAATGCGATACGATAATACTATTATAGTTTTATTCTGTAACGTGGTTATTCAGCCTTCAGGAACGGACAGTCCGGGGGAGGAGAAGGGGCCGGAATGCGCGGTGGTCCCGGTAAAATGAAGATTTCGTGACAGAATTACGAAAGGACAAGAGAAGATGAAGTGGAAATACATAGCAAAACGGCTTCTGATTGCCATACCTACTTTTTTAGGGATTACGGTGCTGGCCTATTTTATTCTGAATCTGGCCCCCGGATCACCTCTGGACGCACTTCTTGCGGATCCCAAGATATCTCCTGCGGAACTGGAACGAAAACGGATTGCCCTTGGGCTTGACAAGCCTGTGGTCATCCAGTATTTCAGCTGGCTGAATCTGCTGCTTCATGGAGACTTAGGCTTCTCCTACAGCACCCAGAGACCGGTGGCGGCCATGATCGGAGAGCGTCTTCCGGCTACGGCATGTCTGGCAGGAGCATCGATTCTGCTGTCTCTGATTGTAGCGATTCCCCTGGGAATTTACGCGGCATCCAAACCGAATTCAAAGAGAGATTACGTTTCGGGCGGTATTTCACTCTTAATGATGGCGACTCCGAACTTCTTTGTGGGTCTGGTGTTTATCTATCTGTTTGCCATCGTATTCAAGATTCTTCCTTCAGGAGGAATGTACGATTCGGCGGGAGTGAAATCAGGCGCGGCACTGATGCGCCACATGATCATGCCCTGTCTTGTGCTGTCCTTCCAGCAGATCGGCGGGTGGGTCCGCCACATGCGCAGCAGTATGCTGGAGGTCATGCAGGAGGACTATATCCGGACCGCTCGTTCCAAGGGTCTGAAAAAATGGGGCGTTATCTACAAACATGGATTGAAAAACGCATTGATTCCGGTAATCACGGTGGTGGGTATGTCCATCCCGTCGCTGGTCGGCGGCGCCGTTATTACGGAGCAGGTATTCGGATGGCCAGGTGTCGGGTCTTTGATGGTTACCGCCATCAATGGCCGGGATTATCCGGTTATTATGGGAATCACCGTCATGATTGCGGCGGCGGTTCTGATCGCCAATATCTTAACCGATGTGGCCTACGGGCTTTTAGATCCGCGCATCAGCTATAAATAGGAGGGTAGACGAATGAAAAAAAGAGAGAATGAAAGCTACCTTTCCGAGGTACTTAGCAAACTGACGGAGCACAAGATGGCCATGGTTGGACTTTTTGTCATCACACTGGAGATCATTCTTGTGGTGGTGCTCCCGTTTATCATGCATTTAAATCCTTACGATTCGGATTATACGGCATTTTCCGCGGCGCCGAGCGGTCTCCATATTCTCGGCACGGATGCCATCGGGCGCGATATCTTTGCCAGACTGGTTTACGGAGGCAGGACCTCCCTTCTGGTAGGCTTATTGTCCACCATTATCAGCTGCGCCATCGGCGTTCCGCTGGTACTGATCGCAGGTTACTTCAGGGGCAAGGCGGAGATCGCCATCATGCGTGTGGCGGATATCTTCATGTCCTTCCCATCCATCGTCTTAATCCTGGTGCTGGTGGCTGTGATCGGACCGTCCATCTGGTCGGTTACCATTGTAATCGGCGTGCTGGGATGGACCCAGTTTGCCAGACTGATCTATGCCAATGTGCTTTCTGTCTCGGAAAAGGAATATGTGGAGTCTGCGAGGGCGATCGGTACTTCCAATTATAAGATTATTACGAAGTACATTTTGCCGAACTCCTTTGCCCCGATTCTGATCGCCATCACCTTTCAGATGGCCAGCGCGATCTTAATGGAATCATCTTTAAGCTTCCTTGGAATGGGCGTACAGCCGCCGGGAGCCAGCTGGGGCAATATGCTTTATGACGCTCAGTCGATTACGGTTCTTTCCAAACGGCTCTGGATCTGGATGCCGCCGGGAATTGCGCTGCTTATTACGGTGCTCAGCATCAATTTCCTGGGAGACGGAATCCGGGATGCTCTGGATCCGAAGATCAAAATTTAAATCAGGTAGTTATATCTACACATAAAAGGAGGATTCTATGAGAAAAAGTAAGAGTAAAATAACAAGATTGACAGCCATTGTCATGGCGGGGGCCATGGTACTGGGGCTGAGCGCCTGCGGCGGCAAGAACGCTGACAACGGTACGACGGCAGCAGGAAATTCCGGAACCACTCAGGCGGCGGGAGAAACCACCGCAGCACAGGGGTCGACAGGCGCGGCAGCGGGTGAGAAGGTGATCACGGCTGCGGTCAGCACCGCATGGGATACCATGATGCCGCTTAATACCACCAGCAACTATACCCGTATGATCTGCGATCAGATTTACGATCGTCTGACACAGTCCAACGCAGACGGAACGTATGAGGGACGTCTTGCCAAATCCTGGAGCGTGAATGAGGATTCCAGCGCGGTAACATTTGAACTGTATGACAACGCCGTATGGTCTGACGGAGAACCGGTTACGGCCGAGGACGTTGTGTTCAGCTATCAGATGTATTCCGATCCTAATGTAGACGCCAAGAGCCGTTACCATTTAGAGTATATCGCCGGCGTGGATGATTCCGGCGCGGAGCTTTCCGAGGATTCCATTGAAGTAACTGCAAACGGTGACTATGAGGTTACCTTCCAGTTAAAGAGTTCCATGTTCGTGGACACCTTCCTTCAGGATATTGATACGGTTTTCATCATCCCGAAGCATATTTTCGAAGGCAAGACGGCGCAGGAGATTAACTCCCCTGATTTATGGGCAAAGCCTGTTGGCTCCGGTCCATTTATCTATGACAGTGAGATCAACGGTGAGAGAATGGAATTTGTCAAGAATCCGAACTACCACTTAGGCGCGCCGAAGATTGACCGTCTCGTAATCCGTGTGACCGATTCCGCCAGTATGCTGGCCGGCTTAATCAACGGAGATCTCGATTTGATCGGCTACGGTTCCATTCTGATCGACGACTGGGATCTGGCTAATGAGCAGGAAAATCTGGTTGCGGAGTCCATTCCTACGACTTCCTATACCACACTGATCTTTAATACACAGAAACCGTATCTGACACAGGAAGTACGCCAGGCCCTGAGCATGGCGATCAACCGTCAGGTTCTCGTAGACGCCCTGCTGCAGGGCCAGGGCCAGCAGGTCATCACTCCGATTGCACCGATGAGCCCGTATTACAACAAAGATGTAACGGTATGGTACGATCCAGACAAGGCGAAGTCCATGCTGGAAGAAGCGAAGTTCCCGTTTGATCAGACTCTGACCTTCTATATTGCGGCAGGAAACAGTATCACGGAGCGTACAGCGGCTCTGATCGTACAGGATTTACAGAAGGTCGGCGTTAAGGTTCAGATTGAGCAGGTAGACTTCCCGACACTCATGAGCAACATGTTAGACGGCAAGCACGATATGGGAACCATCGGATCCGGCGGAACCTTAGACCCGAGCGAGAGCCGTGAGATGATCCATCCGGAGAGCTCCGTCAACTTCTGCCAGTTAAGAGATACAGAGATGACAGACGTAATCGACAAGGGCAACGCAGAGCTTACCTTTGAAGCCAGAAAACCGTACTTTGATGAGTATCAGGTGATGGTTAAAGAGCGTTCCGCCATGGCTTATCTGTATACAAAGAATACATTAACTGTTCATAACAAGAGAATTACAGGCATCAACGCAGAGAATTTCGATTCCCTGAACTGGTCGACCTGGAACTGGGATGTACAGTAAGGAACTTAAGAATAAAAGTTAAGAGGGAAAATTTATGGATTCATTGCTTACGGTGGACAGTTTACAGGTCCAGTTTAATACAAAAAAAGGAATTAATACAGCGGTTGACGGCATCAGCTTTTCGGTTGGAAAAGGCGAGATACTGGGAATCGTGGGAGAATCGGGCTGCGGTAAGAGCGTAACCAGTTTGTCGATCCTGCGGCTTTTAGGAACGAACGCCCGGATATCCCAGGGAAGTGTTAAGCTGGAAGGCAGGGAGCTGCTCTCCCTGTCTGAAGATGATATGTGTAAGATCCGGGGCAATGAGATCGCCATGATTTTCCAGGACCCGATGACGGCGCTCAATCCGACTCTGACCATCGGCGACCAGCTGATCGAGCCTCTGGTGATTCACCAGGGCTTCAACAAGAAGGACGCCAGGAAGGAGGCGGTCGAGGTTCTGAAAAAAGTAGGAATCTCGGCGCCGGAAAAGCGGCTGAAGGAGTATCCTCACCAGCTCTCCGGCGGTATGCGCCAGAGGGTCATGATCGCCATGGCCGTGTCCTGTGCACCCAAGCTTCTGATCGCGGACGAGCCGACCACGGCGCTTGACGTGACGATTCAGGCTCAGATTCTGGAGCTTATGCTGGATTTAAGGCAGAAGATGGATACGGCGGTCATTCTCATCACCCATGACATGGGCGTAGTGGCCGAGACCGCGGATAATATTCTGGTTCTTTACGCGGGCAAGGTTGTGGAATACGGATCGGTGAAAGAGATATTCAATACACCCAAGCATCCGTATACAAAGGGGCTTTTAAGCTCCATACCGCCTTTGGAAGAGGATGTGGAGGAACTGAACACTATAGAGGGAACGGTGCCCGGGCCAGGACAGATGCCGGTCGGCTGCCGTTTCAGCCCAAGATGCCCTTATGCGGATGAGCGGTGTGTGAAGGAACAGCCGGGAATCTATGAGGCAGGCGGTGCGAAGGTGAGCTGCTTTAGATATGAGGGTGATAACTATGAGAAGTGAGAATCAGGTTTTACTGGAAACGAAAGATTTGAGAAAATATTTTAGCGGGAAAAAGGGGCTGTTTAACTTAAATCCCCCGGTGGTAAAGGCGGTCGACGATATCAACCTGACGATTCACAAGGGCGAGACTCTGGGCCTGGTCGGTGAATCCGGCTGCGGAAAATCCACTCTCGGCAGAACGATCTTAAAGCTGATTCCCATGACCTCCGGTCAGGTGATTTACAACGGGGAAGACATTGCCGCCTATGACAAGAAGCAGATGTGGGAGATGCGCAAGCGGATGCAGATCATCTTCCAGGATCCCTACAGCTCGCTGAATCCGCGAATGACGGTATATGATCTGGTTAGCGCCCCTCTGGAGGTCTACGGGATTGGAAGCGCCGCAGAGCGGAAGGAGATGGTCATATCCATCTTAAACGATGTGGGACTGGACAAACAGTATTTGAACCGTTTTCCTCATGAATTCTCAGGAGGCCAGCGTCAGAGAATCGGCATAGCCAGGGCTCTGATCCTGAATCCGGAGTTCGTGGTCTGCGACGAGGCGGTATCGGCTCTCGACGTGTCTGTGCGGGCGCAGGTGCTGAACCTGATGAAAAAGATGCAGCAGAAGAGGAATCTCACCTATTTATTCATATCCCACGATTTGAGCGTGGTTCGCCACGTCAGCGACCGTGTGGCGGTTATGTATCTGGGAAGTGTGGTTGAGATCGCTGACAAGCAGGATTTATACGGAGCGCCACTCCATCCCTATACCAGGGCTCTGCTCTCCGCCATCCCCATTCCGGACGCCAACAGAAAGCGCAACCGCATTATATTGGAGGGAGACGTTCCCAGCGCTTATAATCCGCCTTCCGGCTGTAAGTTCCACACCCGCTGTCCCTATGCGACAGATCGGTGCCGGGAAGAGGTTCCGGCATTAAGAGATATGGGCGGCGGCCATAGTGTGGCGTGTCACTTTCCGCTGAACGAAGGTTTTTCTTGACATAAGCCCTAACCCGGTGGTACTATAATCATAGTTTATATAGAAACCTTAGAGATGACAGAGCAGGTTAAACACACGGGGCCGTAACCCCCGTTGTTTTGCCGGCTCTTTCCTTGTTTATCAGGGGCTGCACGCTTCTTGGGTGCTGCATGCTGTTTGAGTGCTGCATGCTGTTTGGGCGCTGCATGCTGCTTAAACGGGAAAAGCCGCGGGGATATGGCCGTCCGTTATACGGGGACCAGGCGGTCATCTCAGAAACGGCCGTGACGGCTGCCATTTATTATTACAGCAACCTGTGCGCAGAGTGTGCGGGGGCGCGTTACCAGAAGGGAGAAGAAACATGGGGAAGTATGTCATTGCATTGGACCAGGGGACGACAAGCTCCAGATGTATCCTGTTTGATGAGCAGGGAACGATCTGCAGCGTGGCGCAGAAGGAGTTTACACAGATCTTTCCGCAGCCGGGCTGGGTGGAGCATAATCCGATGGAGATCTGGTCATCCCAGTTGTCCGTAACCATGGAGGCGATGGGGAAAATAGGGGCGCATTACAGCGATATTGCAGCCATCGGCATCACGAATCAGCGTGAGACGACCATCGTATGGGATAAGGAGACTGGGGAACCGGTTTACAACGCCATCGTGTGGCAGTGCCGCAGGACGGCGGACCGCATTGAAGAATTGAAAAAAGACGAGCTTGCGAACCGGATTCGGGAGAAGACCGGCCTGATTCCGGATGCCTATTTTTCGGGAAGCAAGATTGAATGGATCTTAAATCACGTGGAAGGCGCCAGGGAACGGGCAGAGCGGGGAGAGCTGCTGTTTGGAACCGTGGATACGTGGCTGATCTGGAACCTGACCAAGGGCTGTATCCATGTGACCGATTATACGAACGCATCGAGAACCATGCTGTTTGACATTCACAGGAGATGCTGGGATGACGAGATTCTGGAGTATTTCGGAATTCCCAGGTGCATGCTACCGGATGTGAAGCCTTCCAGCTGCGTTTATGGCTATACCTCCTCCGATGTGATGGGCGGAAAGATCCCGATCGCCGGAGCAGCCGGAGATCAGCAGGCGGCGCTGTTCGGCCAGTGCTGTTTTGATGAGGGCGAAGTGAAGAATACATATGGAACCGGATGCTTCCTGCTTATGAATACAGGGGAAAAAGCGGTTCACTCTAAGAACGGCCTGCTTACTACCATTGCGGCCAGCGACGGGAACGAGGTGCGTTACGCCCTGGAGGGCAGTGTCTTCGTGGCGGGAGCCGCGGTACAGTGGCTGAGAGACGAGATGCGTATGGTGAGAAGCGCGCCGCAGACGGAGGAATACTGCACTGCGGTAGCCGATACGGGCGGCGTCTATGTGGTGCCTGCTTTTGCCGGTCTGGGAGCGCCTTATTGGGACCAGTATGCCAGGGGGACCATCGTAGGGGTGACCCGCGGTACCAGCAAGGAGCAGTTTATACGCGCCACCGTGGAATCCATGGCGTACCAGGTGTACGACTTAATCGAAGCCATGCAGCAGGATTCCGGTATCTGTTTAAGACAGCTTCGGGTAGACGGCGGCGCCTGCGCCAATAACTTCCTGATGCAGTTCCAGGCAGACCTTCTGAATACCGCCATTATCCGTCCGGACTGTATCGAGACCACTGCGCTGGGAGCTGCCTATCTGGCGGGTCTTGCCGTGGGTTACTGGAAGGACAAGGAAGAGATCAGAAAGAACTGGAAGGTGTCCAGGGCGTTTGAGAGCGGCATGGAGGAGGATCAGCGCCGCCGCCTCGTAAAGGGCTGGAAGCGGGCGATCAAGTGCGCGCTGTGCTGGGCAGAGGAAGAGTAAAGTAAGAAGCATTTGTACTTGACACCGGTCATCGGGTGTGATAGCATGAAACTAAATATGAAACCTTGAGACGACAGAGTAAGGTAGATAGACGGAGGTAATCCGTTTGTTTCCCTTACTCTTTTTGCGTAGAAGGAAAAGGTTCTTACACCGCAAAATGCTTCGTTTCACAGGAACGAGAGGATCAATCAGGAGGAATGAAAATGGAAAGTTTGAATTACGATGCGGTCATCATTGGCGGCGGGGTAACCGGATGCGCGGTAGCCAGGGAACTGTCCCGCTACGAGCTGTCGGTCTGTGTACTGGAAAAGGAAGAGGATGTGTGCTCGGGAACATCGAAAGCCAACAGCGCCATCGCTCACGCCGGGCATGATGCCACGCCAGGCTCCTTAAAGGCGAAATTCAATGTACAGGGAAGCCAGATGATGGAACCGCTCTCGAAGGAACTGGATTTTGACTACGTGAGAAATGGTTCTCTCGTTCTCTGCTTCTCGAACGACGATCTCCCGGCGCTGGAAGAGCTCCTGGAAAAGGGAAAACGCAATGGGGTCCAGGGACTGGAGATTATCTCCGGCGATGAAGTCAGAAGGATGGAGCCTAACGTGACAGATACCGTGGTGGCAGCGCTCTACGCGCCGACCGGTGGAATTGTCTGCCCCTTTGGCCTTACCATCGCGCTGGCCGAAAACGCAGCGGACAACGGAGTGGAATTCAAATTTCTGACTGAAGTAAATGAGATTAAGAAAGACGGAGAAGGCTACATCCTGGAGACAGGAAAGGGAGCCATAACGACGAAATATATTATCAATGCCGCAGGCGTTTACGCGGACCGCTTCCACAACATGGTCAGCGGCAATAAGATACATATTACCCCGCGTAAGGGCGACTACTGCCTGCTGGACAAAGAAGCGGGCGGCCATGTGAGCCATACCATTTTCCAGCTTCCGGGTAAATTGGGAAAGGGCGTTCTGGTATCACCGACGGTCCATGGCAACCTGCTTACCGGACCGACCGCTGTGGATATCGAGGATAAGGAAGGCAACGCCACAACGGCGGAAGAGCTGGCATTTGTCATAGAGAAGTCTTCCATCGGCGTAAAGAACGTTCCGTTCCGTCAGGTCATTACATCATTCTCCGGTCTCCGGGCCCATGAGGATGGCGATGATTTCGTTATCGGTGAAGCGGAGGATGCACCGGGATTCTTCGACGCGGCAGGCATCGAATCTCCGGGTCTTACCAGCGCACCGGCCATCGGCGTCTATCTGGCAGAGCTTGTAGCCGGCAGGGCGGGAGCCGTTCAGAAGAAGGACTGGAAGCGGGAGCGCAGGGGCATTGTCCGTCCGGAGAAGATGAGCGTGGAAGAGAGAGCGGAGCTGATCCGTCAGAGACCGGAATACGGCACGATCATCTGTCGCTGTGAAGGAGTCAGTGAAGGTGAGATCATTGATTCCATAAGAAGAACGCTGGGAGCGGTGTCACTGGACGGCGTGAAGCGCAGAGTCAGACAGGGCATGGGAAGATGCCAGGCCGGCTTCTGTACGCCGAGGACCATGGAGATCCTGTCCCGAGAGCTTGGAATCACAATGGAAGAAGTCTGCAAAAATGCGCCCGGATCCAATATGCTGACCGGTCAGAAATAAGGGGGAGAATGATATGACACAACATGATATCGTAATCATCGGAGGCGGCCCGGCCGGGCTGGCGGCAGCGGTTGCCGCAAAACGGGCAGGAGCGGAAGATATCCTGATTCTGGAGAGGGACAGCTGCCTGGGAGGTATCTTAAACCAGTGTATCCACAACGGATTCGGACTTCACACGTTCAAGGAAGAGCTGACCGGACCGGAATATGCGGCGCGCTATATTGACATGGTAAAAGAGGAGAAGATCCCTTACAAATTAAATACCATGGTCATTGATATCAATAAAGAGAAGGAAATCACCGTCATCAACCGGGAGGACGGATTGCATGTAATCAAGGCTAAGGCCATCATTCTGGCCATGGGTTGCCGGGAACGTCCCCGCGGCGCCTTAAACATCCCGGGTTACCGTCCGGCGGGAATCTATTCGGCGGGCACAGCGCAGCGCCTCATGAACATCGAGGGCTTCAGTGTGGGCCGTGAGGTCGTGATCCTGGGTTCCGGCGATATCGGACTCATTATGGCAAGAAGAATGACGCTGGAAGGCGCAAAGGTGAAGGTCGTTGCGGAGCTGATGCCTTATTCCGGCGGTTTAAAGAGAAATATCGTTCAGTGTCTCGACGACTACGGCATCCCGTTGAAGCTCAGCCACACTGTGATTGATATCCAGGGAAAAGAGCGGGTAACAGGAATTACCCTGGCAAAGGTAGACGAGAACCGGAAACCGATTCCGGGAACAGAGGAATACTACAGCTGCGATACCCTTCTTCTCTCCGTGGGACTGATCCCGGAAAATGAGCTTACCAAGGGCATCGGCGCATCTATGAACCGGGTGACTCAGGGGCCGAATGTCAATGATCAGCTGGAAACGGATACCAGCGGCGTGTTTGCCTGCGGCAACGTGCTTCATGTACATGATCTGGTTGATTACGTTTCCGAGGAGGCGACTCTGGCCGGCTCCAATGCCGCAGCGTATGTGGGAGCGGGAAGTGAAAAACAGACGGGTCATATCGTTGCGCTGAAAGCGGAGAACGGGGTTCGTTACACGGTTCCCCAGGCGATTAATATCGATCATATGAATGACAAGGTTACGGTGAGATTCCGTGTGGCTGATGTCTATAAGGACCGCTTTATCAGCGTCTATTACGACGGCGTGCGCGTGTCGAAAAAGAAGAAAAAAGTCCTCGCGCCAGGTGAGATGGAGCAGGTCGTGTTAAAGAAAGATAGCTTTTCCGGCTGCCCCGACTTAAAAAATATTGTGATTTGTACGGAGGTGGAGTAAAATGGAGGTTAGAGAGTTAATCTGTATCGGCTGCCCGCTTGGCTGTCCCCTGACGGTTCGTCTGGAAGGAGGCGAGGTGGAGGTCTCCGGCAATACGTGTGTGAGAGGCGCCGATTACGCAAAGAAGGAAGTGTTAAGCCCCACCAGGATCGTAACCTCTTCCGTTCACGTGGATGGCGGGACCATCGAGATGGTATCCGTTAAGACGGAACATGATATACCGAAGGGCAAGATCTTCGAATGCATGGATGAGATACGTAAGGTGACGATTCCGGCCCCTGTGAAGATCGGTGATGTGGTGATAGCGGACTGCGCCGGTACGGGAGTATCCATCGTGGCGACGAAGAACGTGGAGGCAGTAATTGCATAAAAGACCTTAAGCAGAAAGGAATCAGAAGACATATGAGATGGAATATCAACAGATTTTTTAATCCGGAGAACCGGTTCTGGGCATTTATGGAGAGGGTGACGGATATCTGTGTTCTCAGTTTCTTCTGGTTCCTTTTCAGCATCCCGGTGGTGACTGCGGGCGCGGCGACCACCGCCCTGTTTCAGTATACGCTTCGTCTGACTGCGGACGAGGAGGGATACGTCTGGAAGACCTTCCGGGAGGGCTTTAAGAAGAATCTTGGTCAGGCCACCATTCTCTGGATCGGCGCAGTCCTCGTGGGGGCATTTCTGGTGTTTGATTTATGGTGCTGCCAGTTTCTCGCCCCACTGGGGGCGGTTCGCTTCTTTGCATTTTTCCTGCTGATCGGCGCTATTTTCGTCTATTTATTAACAATAATTTATCTGTTTCCCCTGCTCGCTTTCTTTCATGTCGATACCAGAAAGGTGATAAGGGATTCTTTCGTCATGTCCGTCGGAAATCTTCACGTTTCTGTCACAATCCTTGTAATATATGGAATTACAGCAGTTGTAACGTATTTCTTCCCCATGCTTTTTATGTTCTGGTTTGCCCTTGGCAGCTATGTGGCATCATTTTTTTACCGTTTTATTTTCTATAAATACATAAAAGATGACGAAGAGTAAGTGGTAAAAATTGTTAAAAAAAAGTCAATTTTTATGAAAAGGAAATAAAAAGATATAAGAATAAATAAAAAAATTATGCAAAATAGATAAAGAATTACTTGCATAATGGAATAATCTATGATACCATAGTTCTATCAGAAAAGAATATGGGTTGCTTGAGAGAGACTGAGATCGGAGCAAGTGTAGGATGCATATGAGCAATATGCTTTCGGCGCATGCACAATCTCTTTTTTATTGCTGTTTTTTCGCCGGGAGGAGTCGTAACCTTCAGGCGGAAGGGTCTCAGAGGGCAACGGAAGGGAGTCGTAAAAGACATGAAAAAAAGGGGTATCGCATTATTAATGGTGGCTGCAATGATGGCAGGAACACTGAGTGGTTGCAGCGGCGGAGGTTCCACCGGCAAGGCTGGGGCAGGCGCGCAGACAGAGGCACAGACCGTGGCGGAGGTAGATCCGTCCCTGTATGAGGTGACGGAGCCGATCACCATCAAGTGGTGGCACGCGCTGGAGGAACAGTATTCTGAGACCGTGCAGAAGGTCGTGGACGACTTCAACAAATCACAGGATATGATCACAGTGGAAGCGGAGTACATCGGAAGCTACAAGAAATTAAATGAGGCTCTGGTAGCGGCCCATGCGGCGGGGACCGATCTTCCGGCAATTACGGTTGCCAATACTCCTTACGTGGCGGAATACGGTGCAGGCGGTCTGACTGAGGACTTAACACCCTATATCCAGGCCAGCGGCTATGATTTAAAGGACTTCGGCGAAGGCATGATTACGGCTTCCAGCTACAACGGCAAGCAGGTATCCCTTCCCTTCCTGATCTCCACGCAGATCGTTTACTACAACAAAGATATGGCGGACGAGCTGGGTATAGAGATTCCGGAAAAGTGGGATGACATGGATGCGTTCCTTGAGAAGACCTCCAAGGTCAACGCGGACGGAACGACGGCGGTGTACGGAACCATTATGCCGGGGTGGGATCAGTGGTATTATGAGACCTTCTACTTAAATCAGGGGGTGAAGATCATCAATGATGACCAGGTAACCACGGACTTAGGCGATGAGAAGGCGGTGGAGATCGCGGCCAAGATTAAAGAATGGTGCGATAAGGGCTATACATACTGGACAGGAACCGCGGATGACGCGTCCTCCATCATGCGTCAGCACTTTATCGACGGCGAGGCATTTTCCGTTGTACATACAAGCTCCCTGTATACGAACTATTTGAGCCAGTGTAATTTCGAGATCGGTATGGCATGGCTTCCGGGCGGCGAGACGAAGAACCAGGAGATCGGCGGCTGCGTGCTGTTAATCCCATCCAAGAACGATCAGGCTACGAAGAACGCGGCATGGCAGTTTATGCAGTACTTATGCAGCAAGGAAGTAAACTTAACATGGGCAAGAGGAACCGGATATATCCCGACCAGAAAGTCCGTACTCACAACCGATGAAGGCAAGGCATTCTTAGAGGAGAAGCCGGCATTCCAGTGTATTTTCGATAATCTGGACCTGATTCAGCCGAGAATCCAGCACAAGGCATGGTCCCAGATGGCTAATATCTGGAAGAACGACATGGCACAGCTCATGCTGGAGGGCGGAGACGCGCAGAAATCCATGGAAAAGATGGCCGAGGAAATTGATGACGTATTAGGAGATTCCTGATGCAGTTTGGCGGGGGTATCATATGAAAGAGAAAAAACATATCAATCCAAGAAAAGTATCCGCGATGAAGGATTTTGCCTGTGTACTTCCGGTACTGATTTTTCTGGCGGTATTTACCTACTATCCGATCGCGGAGCTGTTCCGGATCAGCTTTACCGACTGGAACATGTTAAATGATACGTGGCACTATGTAGGCTTTAAGAACTGGAAATGGCTGTTCGGGGGTTCCGGTACCAAGTATCTCTGGAACTCCCTGAAGGTCACGATTCTCTATTCGGCCGGCGAGATCTTCATCACGCTGGTGGGGGGCATGATCTTCGCCCTGATCTTTAACCGTATGACGAAGGGGTTCTCCGCCATGAGAGCCATCGTCTTTATGCCGAAATACGTGGCGATGTCCTCCGCGGCAGTTGTGTTCTTATGGATTTTAAATACGGACGGCGGTATCTTAAACTACCTCTTATCCCTGGTTGGAATCAGTAAAGTGGACTGGCTGGGCAACCGCCACACCGCCCTGCTTTCGGTCCTGATGCTGACCGGATGGCGGTGCGTGGGATATGGAATGATGGTGTATTTGTCTGCCATGATGGGCATTTCCACGGACTATTACGAAGCGGCCTCCCTGGATGGGGCCAATGCGATACAGCGGTTCTTTAAGATCACGATTCCGATGCTGTCGCCGACCACACTGTTTTTATTTGTCACCACCTTCCTTTCTTCCATGAAGGTGTTCCAGTCTGTAGATATCCTGACACAGGGCGGCCCGTACCGTTCGACCGAAGTGTTCGTGTATAACATTTACCGTTATGCGATGGAAGATTTCCGGATGGACCGCGCTTCCACAGTGGCGATCTTCTTCTTCCTGCTTCTGCTGGTGGTGACGGTGGCTACCATGAAGGTATCTAACGGCAACGTGACGTACGATTCATAGGGGGGGACAACATGGAGAAACATACAATGAAGGACGGACGGGATATTAACCGTACCGCCAGGAGAAAAAAGGCGACGATTACGGCAGTCCAGTGGGTTCTTGCCATCATCGTCCTGATTATCATCGTGTTCCCGATCTACTGGATGCTGGTATCCTCCGTAAAATCCCAGGAGGAGATTCTGCTTCCGGTACCGACCTTATGGCCGAAGGAATTCCACTTCGAGAACTACATCAATGTATTAAAAAAGGGCAATTTCGCCAGATACTATTTCAATACGGCTGTCATGACGGCCGGCATCCTGATCGGACAGGTCCTGACCGGTATCTTCGCAGGCTATGGATTTTCCAAGGGCAGATTTAAAGGCCAGAACTTCTGCTTTATCATCGTTCTGGGCGCCCTGATGATTCCGCTCCAGGTTACGTTTATTCCGATCTATATCATGATGGCAAACTGGGGAATGTCAGATACCTTCTTAGGTCTGATTCTTCCGGAAGCCGTGTCGCCGTATTACATCTTCATGCTGCGCCAGACCTTTATGGCGATTGACGACAGCTATATCGAGGCGGCCAGAATCGACGGGCTGGGCCGTGTGGGAATTATCACGAAGATTTTGGCTCCCATGTGCCGCTCCACGTTATTTACGGTTACGCTGGTGACCTTTACCAATGGCTGGAACGCTTACTTCTGGCCGAAGATCATCGCCAAGGGCGAGAAGCGCCGTGTGCTTACAGTCGGACTTGCCTATTTAAAGAATACCTTTGCCGGTGCTGAATCCATGAACAACCATGAGATCATGGCCGGCGCGGTGATGGCGGTTGTACCTGTCATCATCCTGTTCTTCATTTTCCAGAAATACATGCTGACCGGATACTCCAAGGCAGCCATGAAATAAGAAACCGAGGGAATCAACATGAAAGTATACGCACACAGAGGTTACAGCGGAAGATATCCGGAGAACACCATGCTGTCGTTTCAGAAGGCGGCGGAGACTGGATGCGACGGAATCGAGCTGGATGTACAGCTGACCAGGGACGGTACCGTGGTGGTGATCCATGACGAAGCCGTTGACCGGACGACAGACGGAACGGGCCTGGTGAAGGATTATACCTTTGAGGAGTTAAGAAAGCTGGACGCTGGAACAATTAAGGGAGGCCGATACGGCTTCTGCCCGGTTCCTTCCTTTGAGGAGTACTGTGAATGGGCCAGCCAGTACGGGTTTATGACAAATGTGGAGATTAAGACCGGGGTGTACTATTATGAACATATTGAGGAAAAGACCCTGGAGATTATTAAGAAGTACCATTTAGAGGACAGAGTCATGTTCTCGTCCTTCAACCACCTGTCTCTGGAGCGGCTGAAGGAGCTTGCGCCGGATATTCCGCGCGGAGCCTTACTGGAGCATGCCGGCTTAGGAAATGCGGGGTATTACTGCAGCCGCTGCGGCTATGCCTGTTACCACCCGGGGATCAGGGGACTTACGGAGGAGACCGTCAGAAACTGCAGGGACCATGGAATCGGTGTAAATGTCTGGACCATCAACGACATGGAAAGCCTGGAAAACACTTACGAGTGGGGCTGCAGCGGAATCTTCACGAACTACCCGGAGATCTGCAAGAGCTGGCTGGATCATAAAGGCTGACTGCAGAGACCGGAAGCTGTCGGTTAAAAAATAAAAGAAATAAGGATTTAAGACGATTCAACCGTTTTAAATCCTTATTTGATATGAGAAAGGGACTTTATATGAAACGCGGTACGAAAAAACGGAGCTTTTTGTGCAGGCAATTTTCACAGAAATGACAAAAATTCGGATTCTTACTTGACTCTGTGGAGAAGGATTGCTAAAGTATAAGAAGTTGGGAAAAATTTTCCGGCCGTCTTCGGATGCGCCGCGGACGCGGTTTCGCCGTATATGGGAAAACCGTGGTTCATGTAAGGGAGGAAGTACGTTGAAGTTACTGACATATGAAGTTGACAGAAGAAAAGATATTGGGGTTATGAGCAAGGATGAGATGTGGGTATATCCGCTTCGGGCATTCGGCATGGAATATACGAGTATGATGGAAGTCGTAAAGGGATTCAGCCAGTCGGAAAAGGATTTGCTGGAGCACGTGTCCGGATTGGAACCGTACGGCATCACAGGGGCGGCTATGCGTTCTGAGGTGAGGATTCTGGCTCCGATCGAGGCGCCGGAACAGGATATTATCTGTCTTGGGCTTAACTACATGGAGCATGCGGAAGAATCCGCCAGATTTAAGAAGGAAGCATTTGACGGAGTGCGGAAGGAAGTGGTCTATTTCTCCAAGAGGGTAAACCGAACGGTTGACCCGGATGGGGAGATTTCCAGTCACAGCGATATCGTGGACAGTCTCGATTATGAGGCGGAGCTTGGCGTGATCATTGGAAAAGAGGCTTACCGGGTTCCGAAGGAGCAGGTCAGGGACCACATCTTTGGATACACAATTATTAATGATGTGAGCGCGCGCAATGTGCAGAACGCCCACAAGCAGTGGTATTTTGGAAAGAGTCTGGACGGTTTTACACCGATGGGACCGTGTATTCTGACCGCGGACAGCGTGGAATACCCGCCAAAGTTCCCGATCCGATCCCTCGTAAATGGTGAGGTGCGGCAGGAGAGCAATACAGAGCGGATGATTTTTGATATCGATCATATTGTAAGTGAATTATCCATGGGAATGACGCTGAAGGCGGGTACCATCATTTCCACAGGAACGCCATCCGGTGTCGGAATGGGCTTTACGCCGCCGAAGTTTTTAAAGGCCGGTGATGTGGTGGAGTGTGTGATCGAGGGGATCGGTTCTATCAAGAATACGGTTTCTGAGTAGATTAGAGCGTGTTTGATAAAGAATAGAATAAAAACCTTTGAGAGAAAGAGTAAGGGATAGAAACGAATGGATTTCGTTTTATTTCCTTGCTCTTTTTTGACGTTTCCGTGCAGTGGGATGCGTGCTGACGGTCACTGGGGAACAGTTACTATAAATGGGAACAGGGGGCAAAAAAATGCAGGGATATTTAGCAGGGGTAAGTGAAGGCACCAGGGTATTGCTGATTCTGTCAGTGATCCTGTTTGCCGGTTTTATTATGACGCGGCTGACCAATACGCTGAATTTGCCAAAGGTCAGCGGTTATATTATGGCGGGAATCTTAATCGGGCCATGCGGGTTAAATCTAATCCCGGTAGAGATTATCGGCCACATGGGGTTTGTCAGCGATCTGGCGCTGGCGTTTATTGCGTTCGGGGTCGGAAAGTTTTTTAAGAAGGAAGTGCTGTTAAAGACGGGAAGCCGGATCATTATCATCACGCTCTTCGAGGCCCTGCTGGCCGGCGTGCTGGTAACGCTGTTCTGTGTGGGCGTCTTCAAGATGGAGTGGAATTTTGCGTTGATTCTGGGCGCAATCGCGACGGCGACAGCACCGGCCAGCACGATGATGACGATCAACCAGTATAAGGCAAAGGGAGAATTTGTCAATACGCTGCTGCAGATCGTGGCGCTGGATGATGTGGTCTGCCTTCTGGCGTTCAGTATTGTGGCAGGCATCGCCGGACGAACGGGAAATGAAGAGCTGACCATGTCCACGGTCCTGATGCCGGTGGTCTATAATATCCTGGCTCTGGGTCTGGGATTTTTCTGCGGTTACTTCTTGAGCAGGCTTCTGATACCGGCCAGAAGCAAGGACAACAGGCTGATTCTGGCTATTGCCATGCTTCTGGGGATCTCTGGTATCTGCGCGTCTCTCGATATTTCGCCGCTGCTGTCCTGCATGATCTTCGGCGCGTCGTATATCAATCTTACCAGCGATAAGAAGCTGTACCGGCAGATTAATAACTTTACGCCTCCGGTCATGTCCATATTCTTTATCATGTCGGGCATGAATCTGGATCTGTCTGCGCTGACCACTGTGGGTACGGTGGGTCTGGCATACTTTATCGTGAGAATTATCGGGAAGTATCTGGGAACGTATATCAGCTGCCTGATTACGGGAACCAGCAGGGAAATTCGAAATTATATGGGCCTGGCTCTGATCCCGCAGGCCGGTGTTGCCATCGGTCTGGCGTTTCTGGGACAGAGGCTGCTTCCCGAGGAGATGGGGAAACTGCTTCTGACCATTATTCTCTCTTCTTCCGTCCTCTACGAGATGGTAGGGCCGGTCTGCGCCAAGATGTCCCTGTTCCTCTCCGGCAGCATTACCACGGAGAAAATGAAGGAAGTGGCAAAGGAGAGGGAGGAGGAGATTCACGAGGAGAACCTGATTGCATCGGAAAATGAGGAACATGAGGAAGACGATGGGAGTTGGGGTGATGGAAGTGAAGATGGATGTGAAGATGGTGGTGAAGATGGAATTGAAGATGAGAGCGAAAATGGCAGTGATGATGGGAGTGAAGATGAGAGTGAAAATGAGAGTGACGGAGAACGTGATACGAATGGAAAACTCGAATCTGACGTAAATGAAAGCGGCGAAATGGAGGAGGAAGACGGGAACTGTAATGGGGAGGGCAGATCCAGTAAAGACGGCATAGAATGCAGCTCAAAGAAATCGTCAAAAAGAAAAAAGGAGTATGGGGAAGAGGATAATTCCAAAGCAGACCTACATAAAATGACTGACCAGCCGAATGGTGACAGCAACGGAAAAAAGGCTGGAAATGGAAAAGGCCGGAAAAATACGGAAACTCGCAAAAAAAAAGAAATGTCAGACGAGGAACTCCTGCAGCATGAGCTTTTAGAGCAGATTAAGGAACTGGAGGCGGGCGTCGAAGATCAGGAGGAAGATTACGATATCGAACGCGAGATCGAGCCGGAAAAAGAGAAAGCACCGAGGAAGGGGAAGGCGAGAAAGAAAAAGAAATAGTTTTTCAGTGACTTGAAGTGAACAGCGCCCGTGAAACAGAATGTATAAAACATGTTTTACGGGCGCTGCTGTAATTCCAATACAGAAATAAATTTAATCTTTTGTGCAGGACAGATCCTGCTTATTATTTTGCGCTACTCTTTTCATATCGGCCTCAATCAGGGCATTCACATAGCTGTTTAGGGATTTGTATCCGCTAGCCTTCCAATGAGCTTCGATGACAACTTTATAGCCTTTTGGGACATTAAATATACACCTGTCATATTTCTCTTTTTGAAATTCCTGTATATACTTCGCCTGATTAAAATCACCCATATATTATCTCCTGGATATGTTGTGTCACTAATGTACAAATAATGCACGAATATTATGTCACTAATGCATATGTACATTGTGTCACTAATGATGTATAATTAAATTCTGAGAGACGTCGTCTCTTCTTTGCTACTTGTCAGATGTGTTTCCCTTCTTTTTTTCAAGTGCCTCGAAACCTAACCGAATTAAATCCAGTGTTGCAGCTGAACGGCTGGGATAACGGTTCTCAAAACGAAAATCATCGATTTGTCTTAAAAGCTCCTCATCTACAATAACGGTATAGCGTGGTTTTTCTGTTGGCATAGTGATTCCCTCCATAGTTCATATTATGCATGAGTTCATAGGTTCTGTCAAGCCAGAAGTTTCTGAGCGAAAAAGGTTGACAGGTTCAGACTGTATGAACTATAATGAGTCTAAGTTCAGAGGTGCAGAAGTTAATAAGTTCAGAACAACAAAGAGAGGTGATGCCTGTGGCAACTGAATCTAAGCGGATTACATTTACAGTAACTCCGGATATGGTGCCGCTCATGGACAGAGCAAAACGGATGTTTTATGACCGCACACAGTCCGATATGATTCGGATCCTTATAGTTGCCGGATTAGAAAGTCAGAATAGCAAGGAGCATAGCGACGGCTCCAAAAAGCATTTTACAAAAAGATTACCTGATTTATTGGGAGAAGAGACGGCCAAGACATTCTAATTGAATTTCTATCACTTGCATGTGCATAATTACCAGTACCCCTTTTAGGAGAATTTTTAAAAGAATGGTAGTCATGCACAAAAAAATGAGAAATGTTGCAAACCTTTGCAATATTAAAAAATGAATTAATCTAGAGGAGGTGGCTGCAAAATAAACAAAATAGTTTGAATTATAATCTGGCTGCAATGCCGCTCTGAGCTTTTTGAAAAACAGAAATACTGAGCGAAATAATAATCTAATTTTAGGGGAATAAAACTATGAAAAAAGAAAACATAAAAAGGGCTTTTATAACGGTCGGGCTTATTGGTATCCTGGCAGCTTCGCCTGTTATGGCTGAGGTCAGTCGGTTATCAGTGCCTTCTGTGGGAGACACGGTGGAGATTGATGATTTACTTTTAAGGGTTCTGGCATTTCCGGAGCATGAACCTAACCGCTATACAAAATCCGGGGCTGGCAAATTTGCACCGGAGGAGTTGGAAAAAGGACTTTTGATTAAGGCTGATATGGCGCTTGGAGAGGGAAATCCAAACGGAATGATGGCCCCGGTTCATGACTCTTTTAAAGATATTTATGCGACAGTAGAAGAAGATCCGGAAGAAGGCACGGTAACCATTACTTTTAATGGAAATGTGTTAAAACTATATGAGGGATCTTCGACTGCGGTCTATAATGGGAACGAACTGGAGATACCGGATGGTTTAAGTCCTTATTTTTACCAGGTTCCAGAAGAAGTGAGGGAAGATGGGTCTCCATACTATGCCTGCTACGTGCCAGTGAAGTTTGTCTGCGAAACATTAGGGGGCCGTGTTACCTGGGATGACGATATGGACCGCCTTTTATGCAGTTTTGCAATTTTTGAGGTAGAAGCGGCAAAGGTTCCCAGTACAGGCGGCAGATTTTATACGAATGGAAATCTTATGAATATGGGCTATAACGAAACAGGAGTGAATTTTGGTAAGACACTCTTGAAATATAAAAAAGATGCAGTTACGGCGGGACTGTCTATCGTAGATCCGAGATACCAGAATAAAGACGGTGGATGGGCGAAGACAAATACTGGTTATAATCTTGTTGATCCCGAATTTGCAGAACTTATCCCTTATGGTCCCTCTTCAATTGATAATAATGCAACTATTCTGCAGATTATCTATCTGTCCCGCCTGATTCATACATATACGGAAATGCCGGAAGAATTTCAGGATATTCCGGATATTGAAGAAAAGATGACGACGATTGAAAAGGGTTTTTGGAAGGCGATCAAGTACGTTTTGGATGCGCAGACTGAAGAGGGGGGCTGGCGCCAATACTGGCCGTATTCCGTAGGATATTTTAAGGAAGTTACATATAATGACAATGCTATGGTCCAAATGATGAATATTCTTCTGGATATTGTAGAACCGGATGTGAGTGAGAGTGAGATAGGTAAATTCATGGCTCATGATATGGACTGGGCGAGGGAGCGGCTTCTTAAGGAGCCGGAGGCCGATGTTCTGAAGCAGGGAGATATGGTGATAACGTATGAGGCTATAAAAGAAGCATGGGATAAAGCGCTTTCCTATACGCTGGAGCATCAGATTGTAACTGATTATAAAGGGGAGGAGATGAAGACGGCCTGGTCTCTGCAGTACGATCCGGAAACGGGCGAACCTTCCGGAGGAAGAGCCTTCGAGCTTCCGGCTATTGGTACGACAGAGAGTCAGGTGATTGTACAGCTTCTTCAGAGAATTCCCAATCCGACACCGGAGATCTGTGAAGCAATTAACACATTTAATGAATGGGTTGAACTGCTGGGGGTTACGGGAATGCGTGACGTCGATGTGAAGGACCGCACACGGGAACTGGATAAGGACCGCCGTTTTATCATAGATAAGGAATCCCCATACAGAATGTACGGACGGTTCTACGGACTTGATACAACGGGGGAATATTACAGAGAGAATTATGGAATGACAGAGGAGTTGGAGGAAGAAGGATTCTATCCTGTTTACTCAGGGCGTGACCAGATTGCGCATCTGAATCATAATCTCACGCCGGTAGAGCGCAGGAGCGGTTATGGCTTTTTGAAAGCAGACTTTGGTAAATACGTTAAAAGTGATTATGCGGAATGGGAAGCATGGCTGAAGGAAAACGGCTGGTCAGTCAACGGACTTCCAATTGCGACTATGAGCAATGCTTTAAAGGCCACTCCCAGTGAGGCGGTACAGGGGGGGAAACCTGAAACAGCAACAAAGTCGGATGCAGATAAGGCCACAGGGTCAAATGCTGATAACATAACAGCAAAAAACATACCGGGATTGGGAGGTAGCAACAGATGAGAAGACAATTAAAAACAATCATAATCTATGCCGCAGTCACCGCGGTAACAGTGGCCGGAGTGATGACAGCTCAGGCGGCCAGTGTCTTAAAAAGGGCATCGGTCGTAATGGGGCAGGATGAGCTGGGGGATATCACTGTAAAAAGAATCTGGGTAGGCGGCGATGATCCAGTATTTTTGACTGAGGATTATGACAGAATCTGGTTAGATACAAATGTAAATGTTACAGCCAGTTCGGAGGTCAACTCTAAGGGGCAGATTACCGGTAAGGTAAAAACTCCCATGAAAGAAATATTCCGTTATCTGGGGGGGAATTATAAAGAAGACGGTGAACGTGTCATTCTGGAGCTGAACGGGGATACACTGGAAATGACTGTTGGTTCGCGGGATGTAGTATTCAACGGCACAAAGGTGGAGGGAGCTATTCCAGCGGGGCAGGAGCCGGAAAAGGTTGATGTTAAAAATGAAATGGGCGATTATAATACTTATCTGAAGAGCAGCTATAAAGTAGTTCGTCTTCCATTTAAAGAAGTTTTTACATACTTTCAAGCGGATATTGGAAACGACACGTACGTACAGTCCATATTTGCTATGGTCCCCGTAATGGAATCAAGGAACCATGCACCAAAGCTTGAATGGTCTGCTGATGGTTATGGAAACCGGTATGACACGTTAAAAGACGGAAGTATGGAGTACCTGGAGACAGCAGCAGCGAATCTGGCAGCGTTACAGAACAGCGATGGAGGATTTTATCCATTGCCTGATAATACTGAAATGGGCCAGGAAGATATGAAAGATAAGGTTGGAACGCTTGCAGGGGAATCTACCCTGGATCAGGGAGCTACAGTGTACGCACTGCGTTATCTGGCAGAATATGCGTCAAAGACAGGGGATCTTTCGTATATGGACAGCCTGAATAAAGGGATTAAGTACCTGACTGATAATCAGCATGTTACAGGTGGCTGGCAGATGAGCCCTACAGCGCCGGAAGGATATCGCGCAAATCTATATCTGGGGGAGGGCGGAACGATAGATGTGCTTACATTGCTGGCAGAACTGGCTAAGGGGGACGAGTTTGCTCCGCTGGAGATTGATAGAGATGGTATTAACTCAGCAATAGATAAGGGAACACGATTTATAACTGACACCCAACTGACCTATCATACAGGTCTTCAAACAAAAAACGGTGGCTGGGCCAGACAGTACAACAGCAGTCTGGATGTGACGATGGGACGCACCTATGAGCGGGAATGTATGGATACGGGCGTTACAGCCCGGGCGGCACGTTATTTGATGGGAATTACAAATCCGTCTGACGTAGTGGTAAAAGCCGTGGAGTCTTCTGTAAAATGGCTCGGGGATGTTAAGATCGAAGATCAGGAAACTGTTAAAATCTGGGATACGTCTGTTCAAAATGGATATGACATCTTTTTGACAGAAGGAGACGGAACCTGGCCCGTAAGCGTGGAATATCAGAATGGAAAGGCCAGGACAGTGCTGGCGGATGTTGATCCGAAAAGACCTAACCAGCCAAAGCTGAACGATGAAAACGCTAAAACGTCGGATAATTTAATCTTATATGCGACCAGAACCTCTGTGGATTATTATATTAATGATCTGGCAGATTCTCTGATTGATGATGAGTATCCGGAGTGGAAAGAAGGGCTGAACCAACCGGACAATCCAGATAATCCAGATAACCCGGACAACCCAAATAACCCGGACAACCCAGATAAACCCAATCATAATGGATCTTCCGGAAGTTCCTCCAGCAGTTCCAATGGGAAAATCAGCAGCGGCGGAACATGGCAGCTTACAGATAATGGCTGGCGTCTGTTGAAAACCAATGGTAGTTACGCAGCCGGTACCTGGGAACAGGTGAATGGAAAGTGGTATTATTTTAATCAGAATACGTATATGGCAACAGGCTGGTTGCTTATTGATCACACGTGGTACTATCTGCATGCGATAAATGGAGATATGCAGACGGGCTGGCTGATGGATAGCTCAGACGGATACTGGTACTATCTGGATCCTGTTTCGGGTGCGATGGCGACGGGCTGGAAGGATATCGGAGGTAAGCGGTATTACTTTAATCCAATGGCGTTCTCGCCCAGTGGCTGGATATGGAATGAGGAGAGTAAATCCTGGGAATTTGAGAAGAACTTGGGAATGCCGTCAGGTGCCATGTATTCCGGTACAGTAACCCCGGATGGAAGCCAGGTAGATGTCTCGGGAGCACAGATTTTTTAAACTGAATCAAAAGACAAAAAAGGTGTATTTATGAGCAAAAAGAGCTATGAAATTTTTCTGTTTTTTCTGATGGCTGCAATGCTTTCCGCATGTACTGAAAAAAGGAATCAGCCTGTGGAAAGCAGCAGTTCTATGCGGCAGTGGAAGAGTAATCAGGCAGAATTTTACGATAATAGGGTAACTGTTATTAACCGGCGCGGGTGTGATATGTACGCTCTCTATCTGTCTCCTTCATCGGAAGATGAGTGGAGTGATAATTTAATCGGTGAGTATGAGCTGCCTGATCACGGAGTGCTGGATGCAGACATTCCTGTGAGTGAAGATATCCTGCTTTGGGATATTCGTCTGGAAGACCGGGATCATGAACTGGTAGAAATATGCGGAAAAGATCTTTCAGAACTCACACAGGAGGAAATGGTAATGGAATTTGCCATCGAGGGAGGAGAAGATATCCTGTATATTTATAAGAGGGAGTGACAAAAGAAACAGCAGGCCATAGTTGCCTGCTGTTTCTAAATAAAATCCTTTAAAAAACTCCTCATAAGTCTCAGGCTCGGGCGTTTCGCTGCGGGCTTCCTGCAGCAGGCTGAATAGTTCCTCCCACAGCTTTTGACTCACCTCCACGTCGGAATAGTCCATTGTCGATATATAGTAGGACTCACTGCTCCCAACATCATCATCCCAGTGGAAGACTGTCTTAAATCCCACAAAAACCCGGTTGCCGTTTCTGTCCTCTGACTCGTAGCTATACATATCCTTGCTGGCGAGACAGGGATTGTGCCAGAATATTTGTCCGGCCCCCATATAGTAGCCGTAACTGCTGTAGACCGACAGAAACAGATAGACCTGGTCCTGATCCGGATCGTATTTCAACCCGTAGAGTCCCATATTCCGAACGATCAGTTCCGGCAGACCATCGCCGTCATAGTCCGTATAATAGTAGCTGGAGTCCTGTTTCAGTTCCTGTCTCAGAAACTCCTGATCACTTAGATATTCACTTCGAAGGATATTCTGATACGTATCTTCTTCGTAATCCAGAGACCGGTACGCCCTGCAAAGCACCGGTTTCTGGTTGGTTACAGCCTTGTAAAAGGCCTCCCTGTAGATTTTATCTGCCGCCGCGTCGTACAGAGAATCGTTGATCGGGAACTGCCTGACGTGAAAATCTATCGCACGGATCTGGTCGCTGGCTGCTTTAATAAGCGCCCTGGAATCGAGTAAATCGCCCAGATCCGGCTGGTTCTTCTTATACCAGGTGTTTTCATATTCTTCCCATCGCTCGAAATATTCCTGATCGTCCTCCTCGTGATCCTCATAGGGCCAGAAGCCGGCTTTCATGATATACATTCGTTCCATGCCGCTGTCCCATTTGAGAAGGGTATACGCGGCTCCCAGCCCATCGGAGCGCCCATAGAGATACGTATACTGGGCAGTCATAATTTCAAAGACACCGTCGCCGTCCGCGTCCACAGGCGTGAAAAGATAGAAATAAGGATCCGCACTCAGCCAATCCGTTTCATTGTTCTCCCTGCCCTCGTCGGTGAGATTCCCGTCCGCGTCAAAGTAGGGATTTCCTTCCAGGCCTTTGCGTGTGAAAGTAGTGTAAAAACCTGTAGAACCGTTTTGTACCGTATGGGTATATCCTTCCGACAGATGAAGAGTAAAATACGTATCAAAATAATTATCGCCATCCCACTCCGGACTGCCGAATATTTTGGTCGGACTGCCGTCGGATATCCGATAGATGTCACTCTCATAGGCGCCGGCCCCTCCGGTGATACTGATTAAATGATGCATCAGAAGCTCGTCCTGACCGTCTCCGTCAATATCCGCCAGATACCATTTATCGCCATAGGAGCCGTCACAGAGAACCGTACAGGAGGTGCTGCCATTTCCACTGATGACAAGGACAGGGATCCCATACAATGGGCTATTGCAAAACATGGCCCGGTAGCATATAAGCGTAAGTTCCGTTCCGTCTGCTGCGTGCACCGTTTCGGTCATCGCAGTTCTTATGTAAGGCACGGCAGAATGATCGTATCCCAGCGAATCCGCAGCCAGCGTCTTGAACTGATCGTAACCGGAGAGTTCTTCGGGGAATTCCTCCAGTGCTGCAGAATCTTCAAGCGAAAGGGGAAGAGACAGCGACGAAACCATTTTCAGGATCAGATGAAGGTCAGGGCAGATGACGATATAGCTTTCAGAGCCAGGACGTTTGTAATACTCGGCATCTGAGGGGATGTCCCATGTAAAACCGGAGGTCTTTAAGTCCTCCCACCAGCCCGGATCGACCTGCTCCGGCAGAATTTTCTTCATGTCCTTTGTCCAGAGGGAGAGATCGTCGGCTTCCACTGTGAAAGCCGCCCTGATATCGTAATCGGAAGGACCCGGGACTCTCCCTTTGGAATTATCCTGATAAACAATGTGATAGGCTGCATCGATCATCTCAGAGGGCATTTCCAGATATCTGGAGAGGAAGGCCAGCTTCTCGTCTCTGTCTTGAAAAACAGTGCTTCTCGTATCGGTGGTATAATTCTCTGGTAATTCCCCGGAATTCTCTGTATTCGGGAAAATGATCCTGACCTCAGGAGCGCCTCTCGTAGTCAGCTCCATCGCGCTTTCGTGGTCCACCGCTGTGACTCTTACAGACAGGGTGGTATTGCCCGGTATCTCCATTAAGGTATCCGGAAGTTCACGAAATGTTCCCTCCTCATCTTTCACATACAGGTGCTCTATATCAAATGTGAAATGTTTTTCTGACAGGAGAAGGTCATAAGTAATCTGAAACGTGACGCTTTGGGTCTTAGAAGAAGGGTTTTTAATGGAAAAGGATGCCTGGGCAGTATTTCGATTCCCATTGTCGCTGTCCGGCCAGATCATTCCGACCGGTTTGCTGTCGAGGACAACCGGACGGATGGGTTCTTTATGATTACCTGCTTTGTAATAAAGCAGCAGTAGAATGAGCAGAAACAGCGGGAGTAAAATCAGGATTAAGCGTTTTTTACGGACAGGCGGGCATCTATCGGGGAACCTGGGTTTTCGCGTGCGATCCTGTCTTTTGTTATCCTGCTCTTGCATGTGGCAGCTCCTCAGTCTTTCTCTTTAGAATATACGTTAAATGGTGAAGTTAGAATTTATTTGATATACTGCTTTGTATACTTCTATTGTAGCATACTTTTACTTTTTTGTATCCTCCGGAGGGCAGCATAAAGCCTGATGCGCGGAAATCGTGGCAAGCGTATCGCCCAGCTGTGAGAAAATAGACGCGATAAGCGCTATTTCATCGGCACTTTTTCCTTCGGCAATGTAGCAGGCCAGACTCGATATGGAGATTACTAATTCACAGGATTGCATATAGATCACCTCCTGACAGATTATGCGGTTCAGATCAGAAATAGAATGCAGAATCAGACTGGACGGGCCTTATTGCAGGCAAAAAATAACTCCCTGTGGAAATGGATCCTTCTATTACGATCCTTTTCCACAGGGAGTATCTTTATGGATTATGAATTAATAATTCTCAACTTTTCTTTCAAAATAAGCCTTCGGATGTGCACATGTCGGGCATACTTCAGGAGCTTCCGGTCCTTCGTGTACGTATCCGCAGTTACGGCATTTCCAGCCAAGAGGAGCGTCGCCCTTAAAGGTCTTATCGTTCTTTAAGCTGTCAAGAAGCTTTAAGTAACGTTTCTCATGAGCAGCTTCCACTTTTCCAACAAACTCAAATTTAATGGCTAACTCTTCGAAGCCTTCTTCTCTGGCTTCCTCAGCCATTCTCTTGTACATATCGGTCCACTCGTAGTTTTCACCTTCCGCTGCGTCTGCAAGGTTTTCTTCAACGCTGCCGATGCCATGGAATTCTTTGAACCACATTTTAGCGTGCTCTTTTTCCTGATCTGCTGTCTCTAAGTATAAAGCAGCCATCTGCTCGTAGCCAGCTTTTTTCGCTACAGAAGCATAATATGTATATTTATTTTTTGCCTGAGACTCGCCTGCGAAAGCGTCCATTAAGTTCTTTTCTGTTTTTGTTCCTGCATATTTAGACATGTGATAAACCCTCCTGATTATTTTTTCTTTGGTGTCAATGAACCCGACTGTTCAATGAGTGAATTCGTTCCCGATCCGGATCCCCCGGTGGAAAACCAGGGAACGGTATAATCAAGCTATGCCGTTCCCTGAAAATGGTGAAGTGAATATTTATGAATTAGCCAAAGTATCTGTCAAGCAGACCCTTGAATGCTTTGCCATGGCGAGCTTCGTCTCTTGCCATCTCATGTACGGTATCATGAATTGCATCAAGGTTTAACTCTTTAGCACGTTTTGCTAAGTCAACTTTACCTGCAGTAGCGCCGTTCTCAGCAGCAACTCTTAATTCAAGGTTCTTCTTTGTGCTTGCAGTTACACACTCGCCAAGTAATTCAGCGAATCTGGAAGCGTGATCAGCCTCTTCGTAAGCAGCCTGCTTGTAGTACATGCCAACTTCCGGATAGCCTTCTCTGAAAGCGACTCTGGACATAGCCAGGTACATACCAACTTCAGAACATTCACCCTCGAAGTTTGCTCTTAAATCTTTGATGATATCTTCACGAACGCCCTGAGCTACTCCTAATTCATGCTCAGCTGCCCATGACATATCCTCTTCCTGTAATTTGAACTTCTCAGCCGGTACCTTACATACTGGACAAAATTCCGGAGCAGTCTCTCCTTCGTGAACATAACCGCATACTGTACAAACCCATTTCTTCATAATTATAATCTCCTTTTCATTTTTATATATTTGATTTTATTGAACTTGTTTTGTTGTAATCAATAACAGTAA
>NZ_JBKVCZ010000089.1:0-29951 GCF_046966825.1 Hungatella sp.
GCCCGGAGCCGCCGGTAGATGCTTTCCTGGTAAAGAGGCAGTTTAAGCCGGGGCTTCGCGTGCTGCTTGCGGAGGACAACGAGCTTAACCGGGAAATCGTGGAAGAGCTGCTGGCATTGTCCGGGATCACGGTGGAAAGCGCCTGCAACGGACAGGAGGCCGTAGATTTATTCTGTGCGTCGCCTCCTGGCACGTACGGCCTGATTCTGATGGATATCCAGATGCCGGTTCTGGGCGGATACGGCGCCGCCAGAGCGATCCGCAGACTGGGCCGGACCGGGGAGAGGCCCGACGCGGCGGAGATCCCCATTATCGCGCTTACGGCAAATGCATTTGCCGATGATGCATATCAGGCGCGGATTGCGGGAATGAATGAACATGTGGCGAAGCCGCTGGAGATCAACCGGCTTCTTGAAATTATGAGCCGCTGGGTAAAGTGAGCGGCAGACATACTGTGAAAGCGGAGGAAAAACATGAAATATTATATGGTGGAAGGAATCATACTGGACGCCGGGAAGATGGATGACGCGATTATGAAGGAACACATGGCCTATACGCAGAAGGCCATGGACAGCGGCATGATATTCTTATCGGGGCTTAAGACGGACATGAGCGGCGGCGTATTTCTCATGAAGGCGGAGAAGCCGGAGGAGATAGAGTCGTATCTGGCCGGGGAGCCTTTTAAACGGAATGGGATACAGGATTACAGATGGGCGGAGTTTGACACCCATTATATCCAGTCGCAGCCGGATCAATGGTTCAAAAAGTAACGTACTGCCGGTAATCAGACAGGAGGATGAAACATGAAAAAAGCCATCACGTTCAGACTGTGCGTCGTGATCATTACCGCCATGGTGATGACGGCTCTTCTCGGATACTATCTGCAGACGAAGTCTGCAAAAGAAGCGATGAGAACGAATTCAGAGATCCGGTTCAACCAGGTTTCGGAGGTCCTTAAGAGAAATGACACCGAGATCGCGGAGCTGCGGGAGAATCTGAAGGAGGATTATTTCATCCGGGCAAAAGCGGCGGCGTATATCGTACAGAACCAGCCGGACGTGGTGAAAGACTTAGAGGAAATGCGAAAGATCGCCTCACTGCTCCAGGTTGATGAACTTCATCTGTTTGACATGGAGGGCCGCCTTTATGCCGGTTCCGAGCCGAAATACTACGATTATACGTTTCGCTCGGGGGAACAGATGCAGTTCTTTCTTCCGATGCTTGACGATGTTGACCTTCAGCTCTGCCAGGACGTGACGCCCAACACCGCGGAAGGCAAGATGATGCAGTACGTCGCGGTGTGGAGGGAGGATCACGGAGGAATCGTCCAGATCGGTATGGAACCGGCCCGTCTGATGGCCGCCATGGAAAAGAATGAACTCTCTTACGTATTTTCCATGATGACGACCGAGAGAGGCGTTACCATTTTCGCGGCTGATCAGGACACGGGGACGATTATCGGAGCTACGGGAGGTATTCCGGTGGGGACTCCGCTGGCATCCCTCGGGCTCTGCCTGCCTGAAGACATCGGAGAAGGCACCCTCTATAGCAGGGAAATGGTTCTTGACGGACAGAAGAATTACTGTATGATGGAAATGACGGACGGGATTTTAGTAGGCGTCAGCGCTACATACGAGAAGCTCTACGAAAACGTTCCGGGCAATATGATGCTGATTATTTTCAGCCTCTGCGTACTCTCCTTTGTCACCGTGTTCCTGATTCTTAAGATGCTGGATACCTTTATTTTAAACGATATTTATGGGACGATAGACGGAACGCAGAAGATTGCCGCCGGTAATCTCGACTACAGGCTGGAGATTGATCACACGCCGGAATTCAAGGAGCTTAGCGCCAATATCAACCGCATGGTCGGCAGCCTTCTGGAGGCGACCGGAAAGCTGTCCCTGGTCTTCCAGAACGTCGATATTCCGATTGCGGTTTACGAGTACAATCAGGATATGAAGCGCGTGCTGGCGACGAAAAAGCTGGGAGAGATTCTGATGATACCGGAGGAGGAGCTTTCTGCCGTCCTTGCGGACAGGGAGCTTTTTGTGGAAAAAATTAAGGTGATCCGTTCCGAGCCGCTGAAGGAAGAGAAGGAAATCTGCTGTCTGAACGGAGAGGAGCGCCGTTACGTGAGGATCAAGACGTACGAGGGGGAAGGGAAAACTCTGGGAATCGTCATCGACGTAACGGAGGCAATCGTGGAAAAACAGCAGATCGAGCAGGAACGCGATATCGACCTGCTTACCGGTCTTCTGACACGGCGGGCATTTTTCCGTACGGCAGACCAGCTGTTTGCAGATCCGGACCGGATGAAGACGGCAATGCTTCTGATGATGGATTTAGATAATCTGAAGCATGTCAATGATTCCTGGGGCCACGAATACGGCGATAAGCTTCTGAAGACCGCTGCGGATTTGTTTGCCGGTCTCAAGGCTCCCGAAAAGCTGGCGGCGCGGCTCAGCGGAGATGAGTTTGTTCTGCTGATCTACGGCGCGGAGGAGAAAGAGGAGCTGTACGCGTGTATGGAACGGCTGGAACAGAGTATAAGGGAGGCCAGAATTGCGCTGCCTGCCGGCGAGGAGGCCGAGGTGAGCGTATCGGGCGGTTATCTGATCTATCCCGAGGTCTGCGCTGACTGTACAGAGATGCTTCATCTGGCGGATCAGGCGATGTACCGGGTGAAGAAGAGCGGAAAGGGACGGTTTGAGAAGTATGACTGTCCCCAGAAATAAAAATCAGGAGGCAATAATATGGCAATGTATGAAATCTATTTCAGTCCTACCGGAGGGACGAAGAAGGTCGCAGAGATCATTGGAAGCGCGTGGTCGTGTGAAACAGTGAGGGTTGATCTGATGAATCCGGCACTGCAGCCGGAACAATACGCCTTCTCGGCGGATGACATCTGCATCGTAGCAGTCCCGTCGTTCGGCGGCAGAGTGCCGGTAACGGCGGTGGAACGTCTGAAAAAGATGGCGGGCAACGGAGCGAGAGCGGTTCTGGTGGCCGTTTATGGAAACAGAGAATTCGAAGATACGCTGATGGAATTAAAAGATGTGCTGTCGGAGGCTGGTTTTCGCTGTTCGGCAGCCGCAGCGGCTGTGGCAGAGCATTCGATCATTCGTAAGTTCGGCGCCGGAAGGCCGGATGAGGAAGACTGCCGGGAATTAAAAGAGTTTTCGGAACGGATCAAACATCATCTGGAGGAAAACGGAGACGGTGAGATAACAGTGCCTGGCAGCCATCCATACAGAGAATATCACGGTGTTCCAATGAAACCGAAGGCGGACAAGAACTGCATCAAATGTGGAAAGTGCGCCGCAGAATGTCCGGTCCAGGCGATTCCGAAGGATAATCCGTCATCTCTGGACAAGGAACGCTGCATCTCCTGTATGCACTGTATCGCCATATGTCCGGAGCAGGCGCGCCACAATGATAAGGTAGTGCTGTTTGCCGCGGAACAAAAGATGAAAAAGGCCTGCAGCGGCCGCAAAGCGAACACCCTGTTTCTGTAAAAATGATTTCCAGTCTTTTCCTGACAATTTCCAGCCATCCTGTGTTATTATATTTTTGTAACAGAAATGTAACGATTATGTAACAATATCAGGAGGTATTAAACATGAAGAGACTAACCGCATACGCACTGACCGCAGCAGCGGCACTGGCAACGGCCGGCACCATCCCGTCGACGGCAAATGCAGCCGTTAATACATATAATTTTTCCGCAGGCGGCGGGAGAGTTATCATGGTGACCGGGAATAACCGGATGGATTTCAATAATATCTTAAACCAGATTCCCGGAGTAAACTTCTCCCCGGACTGCCAGCCTGTATTCCCGAATTATCCGGGCGATATGCTGCCGGACAACAGCCTGCCGATGCCGGAGCTGCCGTCACCGGATTACCCAATGCCGGATTTCCCGGACAACAGCCTTCCGACACCGGATCAGCCGTCTGATGAAAATCAGGATGAGGCCGTGGGCGCAGTACTGAAGCTTGTTAATGAAGAACGTGCCAAAGCAGGCCTTCCGGCGCTGACCCTTCATGCAGGCGCGACCCGTGCGGCACAGCAGAGAGCAGGAGAGATCGAGACCTCTTTTTCTCACACAAGACCGGACGGAAGCAACTTTACCACAGCACTGACCGCAGCTGGTGTGAGCTATAGAGCAGCCGGCGAGAATATTGCATACGGCCAGAAATCAGCGAAGCAGGTTATGCAGGACTGGATGAACAGCGCAGGACACAGAGCTAATATTATGAATGCAAATTACAGCTCAATCGGAATCGGCCATTATAAGAACGCGGCCGGCGTTGATTACTGGACCCAGCTTTTTATCAACTAAAGATTACTGAGGATATTTCGGATACATAAAGGGATGAATTAAAGTATTTCATAAAAAGCGGAAGATTTTACACTCTACAGCGTAAAATCTTCCGCTTTTTTCCTTCCATACCGTTGTATCAAAGTCCTGCGCCCGCCTGAAAATGGTATTTCACAATCCCGAGATCCAGATTGCGGTACTTGCCTTCCTTTGCCTCATATTTCACAGTCTCCCCGTCCAGTATAATCAGAAAGTTCTGCTTATTCATGGCGGTTGGTGCGAGGAGGGCGGCTTCCATGCCTTTTCGGAACCATTCCGGCATCTCTCCGTCCACCTTGCAAAGCTGCGGCATTGGTTTTGATTTGTGAGGGACGCCCTGGGTGTCTCCGTATCCAAGCGCCAGAACGCATACAAGCTGCTGATTCTGCTTGACGACTGCCCTGCACAGCTTTTTCTTATAGGTGACCGCCACCCAGCAGGTATTCAGTCCCAGCTGCTGCGCCCGTAGTGCGATCCGTTCTCCGTAGTATCCCAGCTTTTCTTCCAGATCATGGCCGGAGGGACCTATGAGTGCAATGTAGTTTGAGACACCGCGGAAGCCTCCGTAATGAGCCACCAGTCCCTTGAAGACGCTGCTGTCATTTGTGATCAGCTGTATAAAAAGATCGCCCTCGCGGTTGCATTTCTCAATTTCTTCCTTCAGTGTAAGAACTGTTGCAGCATCTATTTCCCTTGCCTGATAGCTTCTGACCGAGTGCCGGTTTTTTATCGCTTCCTGGATTGTCATGTTTTGTCTCCTTTTTCATTATGATAAAATTATTTTTTCGTACAGAAGCTTTTTGGTGAGAGCACCCCAGTCTCCGTTATAGTGAAATCCCTTCATATTCGCCATGGCGGCCAGTCCGTGTGCGGTGGCCCACATAACGATTAAATTGTCCCTGTGCTTTTCTTTTTCCACGTGATTATATTCCATGCACAGCAGCCCTATTTCCTTGAAAAGGTGAAATGGTTCAAAGTCTCCGTCAAAGGTATCCTCTGTCAAATCAATCCTGTAATCTCCGCTGTCATAGATGAAGGTAAAATAGTGGGGATTGTCCGCAAAGAATTCTACATAAGCGATTCCCATGTTGATGGCGGCGCCCGCGGGATCATCCTTATCCGTGCCCGCGATCAGCGCATCACAGAATTTCCTTGTGACATAGTTTTTCATCTCGCGCATCAGTTCATCGACATCAGCATAGTGGTTATAGCAGGCAGTGGGAGAGACCCCCAGTCTTTTAGCCAGCTTTCGAAGCGAGAAATTCCCCTTTCCTTCCTCGTGAATCAGCGCCAGCCCTTCTTCGATCAGCTCTGTCTGCAGATTTCCGTGATGGTATGGTTTTTCTTTCATAATTCAGCCTTTCTGAAGTGTTTTATTCTTAAATAAATGAATTCTACAAACAATATTAACGCATGATAATATTATGTTGACACCTGTTAATATAATATTATCATATATATTAACAGGTGTCAACATTGAACACTCTCCAATCCTGGGCCTTTGACGATAAAACAGGCTGGGAAATTATATTCCCAGCCTGTCTTCAGCCTCTTTTTCCGAGAAAAATACCGTTTTTCCGATTTGTCCGGAAGCGATCACGTACGGTCCCTCGCATGCTCCATAACTGTCAATGCTGAATGTGAATCCCCCGTTTTCCGGTGTCACATCAATCACCCGACCAGAGTGAACCGCATCCTCGTCCAGGTAATAGACCACAGTTCCTTCTTCGATCATATGAATCCTCCTCACCATCGAAAGTGGTTGAAAGCTAACCGCAATTCGATTAAAATGAAATATATAAATAGAGTAGTTGTAACTGTAATTATATGTATTACAGTTATGGATGTCAAGTCCAAATTGTGAACCACCACAGCATCTGTTGTAAATCTGAACTGGAGGAATGAAATATGAGAAGGTGTAAGATCAACGTTTGAAAGACAACACTGGATGAGGAATTGGCGAGGGAGTACGGAGCACCGGGATTACAGGCATGTCCCATGCTGAAGGCGGGACAGATGTTCTTTGCTGAATACGTGAAACCGAAGGGCTGAATCGCCAAAAACAAGTTTAACGGCAGTGGCGGACGAAAAAAAACGCTATCCCCCACTGATATGAAGTCAAGCTGCGCATCGATAAATGATGCAGCCGCACTCTGAGCAATTACCGGGTGGGGATAGAAATAAATAAACTAACAAGATAGAAGCAGCCGAGGACGAATCCAAAATGGATTACAAACCCGTGGTACGGGAATAAAGGAAGAAGAGGGGAAATACATATGAACTACAGAAAACTGGGGAAAACAGGACTTATGGTCAGCGAGATCGGTCTGGGCGGCGAGTGGCTGGAACGCCATAATGCAGACGAGGTAAAGTCGGTCATCGACTGCTGCGAGGAGGCGGAGATCAATATTCTGGACTGCTGGATGGCCGAACCGAACGTTCGCTCCAATATCGGAGCGGCGCTCTCGGGCAGACGGGACCGCTGGATCATTCAGGGCCATATCGGTTCCACGTGGCAGGATGGACAGTATGTCAGAACCCGTGATTTAGACAAGGTAAAACCGGCGTTTCAGGATTTGCTGGACCGCATGCGCACAGATTATATCGATCTGGGAATGATACATTTCGTGGATGAGGCCGCAGAGTTTCAGTCGATCATGAATGGAGAATTCATGGAATATGTCAGGGGGCTGAAGGAGCAGGGGATTATCCGGCATATTGGCATGAGCACCCATAATCCGGCGGTGGCGAAGATGGGAGCGCTGTGCGGTGAGATTGAGATGATTCTCTTCAGCATCAATCCGGCGTTTGATATGCTTCCCGCCAGCGAGAACATAGAGGATTATTTTAAGGAGCGGTACGAAGAGGAATTGGGCGGTATTGCGCCGGAGAGGGCAGAGCTGTACCGGATCTGCGAGCAGGAAGAGGTTGGCATTACCGTCATGAAGGGGTATGCCGGCGGCCGGCTGTTCTCGGCGGAGGCGTCTCCCTTCGGCGTAGCGCTGACACCGGTTCAATGTCTCCACTATGCGCTGACCAGACCCGCTGTGGCCAGCGTCATGGTGGGATACGATACCCCGGACCACGTGGCGGCCGCGGTGGCATACGAGAGCGCGTCAGAAGAAGAAAAAGATTACGCGACCGTGCTTGCAGGGGCGCCTCACCACGCATACGCCGGCCAGTGTACGTACTGCGGCCACTGTGCGCCGTGTCCGGCGTCCATTGATATCGCCATGGTAAATAAGCTTTACGATCTGGCGGTCATGCAGAATGAGGTCCCGGCCTCCCTGCGGGCACATTATGACGGACTGTCTGCGGGAGCGGCCGACTGCATTGGATGCGGAAGCTGTGAGACGCGGTGTCCCTTTGGCGTCCATGTGGTGGAACGGATGGGGCAGGCGAAAGCACTATTTTCCTGACGGCAGTTCCGCTGCCGGTTCACCATCCACACGGTTCATGCAGTCCAGCGAGTACATGCGTTTAAACTCCGTGGGGGTACACCCTTTCAGCTGTTTAAACATGCGGATGAAGGCCGAAAGGCTGGAGAAGCCCGACTGGAGTGCCACCTCCGTTACGGAGTATTCCGGATTGATCAGGAGCTGCTCCGCGTGGGAGATTCGTTTTTTGTTTAAGTAGCGGTAGAAGGAGGTATGTGTGAAATCCTTAAAAAGCCGGGTGAAGTGGTATTTGCTGAAGCCCGCGATCCCGGCGATGGTTTCCAGGGATAAGTCCTCCGTACAGTGCTCATTGATATAGTTGCAGACGTAAAGAAAGCGTTCCGCGTATTTGGCGGACTGGGGTCCCAGCGTGCCCACGGAGGCGGACGGGGAGATGGCGTATCGTCCAAGAAGTCCCAGCAGCTCGATGAGCGCGCCATAAAGAAGCATATCGTAAAAGGACCGGGAGCCGGCGTATTCCTCTTCCATGAAGGAGAGGAGTTCGCCGGCCTTTCTGTACAGATCAGGCTCTCCCTTAGGCGTGATGGTGGTTACCGGCGCCAGCAGAGCGAGCATGGTCTCCAGGTTGGAGACCTCTCCTAAAAATGATAAATCTGCAAGATAGATGGTCCGGCTGCCCGTCTCCGGCGCGTAAAGCGCATGTATGGTGCCAGGACGGATGATGGCGATATCCCCCTCCTTTAGCTGGTAGATCTGGTCATCCACCACGATCCTATACCAGTTTTCCTTCGCATGTATGATTTCCATCGGAGTGTGCCAGTGATCCGGGAAATTTTCACAAATACTCATGTCACTGATTCGCATCCGGAGATTTTCACGAAATGTGACCGTCTCGAAGATGCCGTCAAGATGTTCAATCATTGGTAATCCCCTTTCGTTCCCTTTCCATGCTTCGCGTGTATCCAAAGCACTTTGAAAACAGCTTTCTGCCGATGTAATCCCGGTAGTGAAAACAGTTGTGACGGTAAAACTCATTCCAGTAGCTGATCATCCGGTCGTGGCTCAACAGAAACGAATTCATGTTAAGGCGGCAGAATGATTTCATCCGGTCTGTATTTTTCCCTGCCATTTCATGGTAGATCAGCTCCAGAATTTCAGCTACATACTCATCCGAAAGTTTTAAGATGTATGGAAAACACCAGTCCGGATAATCTTCCATAAGGATCGCCCTTACGTGCTTCTCCCGTATATAACCGTCAAAGCTTCTCGTAAATATGGCGTGACAGATCATTCTCTGCGTCCATGATAACCCGGAGCACAGGTCCTCATACGTATCGACATAATAGATTCGGTAAGGAAATGAAACCGTTTGTCTGTCGGGCAGCGTATAAGTGCAGGTCTTGCCCGTCTCTGTGATTGGAATATCATGGTACGTGTTTCTGGAAATACGTGACAGCACAATCGCTGCATCTTCATACAGCCGAGCTGGAAAACCATCTGTAAGCATAAGATTACCTCCCGGGGTTAAAAATTCCTCTGCAGGCAGCGGAGCATCAAACTTACATCGCCGCAAGGGGGTGAACCTTTGCCGCAGTCGCTGGATGGACATACAGGAATGGTCGTATGGCTCATTGCCTTCGCAAATAAAAATATGTCTGAAAGCGCAAACAGCAGTCAAAAGGCCATGACAGCAAATTGAAACAAAAAAAGTGCGCTGTTTTTCCTGCTATCATACCGCGATTATGGCAAAAATGCAATATAAAACAGCTGTATACCTCTATCTTTCGGTAAAGATGCTATTTTAAAGAAGCAACTATTGATATAGATGGCGCAATAATTGTAAAGTCAAAACTGTCATAATCTGCTATATTAAAGTCATCTTAAGTACATCATTGATTCAGGAGGTAATAAAATGAGAGAATATCATGTGGCGGTAACCGGCTGTGATTTTGAAGACGGCACAAAGGACCATCCGTTCCGAACCATATCGAAGGCTGCGTTACTCGCCATGCCGGGAGACCGTGTCATTGTCCATGAGGGAGAGTACCGGGAGTGGGTTAAACCAGCGCAGGGCGGAACCAGCAGTGTTTCAAGAATTACATACGAGGCAGCGGAAGGAGAACGCGTCGTAATCAAGGGTTCTGAGCAGATCACGTGCTGGGAGCCGGTGGAGGGCAGCGTCTGGAAAGCGGTACTTCCCAATTCCTTCTTTGGCACTTATAATCCGTATAAGGAGGTTCTGGGAGGAGACTGGTTTATCTATCCGAATGACAATTCCCTGCACACCGGGGACGTCTACCTAAATGGAAAATCCTTTTACGAAGCGAAGAGCCTGGAGGAAGTGAAAAATCCGTTTATCCGCACCGAGGGTGTGAATCCGCCATGGACCAGGCATCCGGAGCCGATTCTGCATCCGGAGGATACCATGTATCAGTGGTATGCCGAGACAGATCAGGAGACTACCGTGATCTATGCCAACTTCCAGGGCGTGAATCCTAACGAGGAACTGACAGAAATCAACGTGCGCAAATGTTGTTTCTATCCTGAGAAAACAGGATTAAACTATATCACGGTGCGCGGCTTCGAGATGGCCCAGGCGGCATGCCCGTGGACCCCGCCGACCGCAGATCAGCCAGGACTTTTGGGAACGAACTGGAGCAAGGGCTGGATCATTGAGAGCAATAAGATTCACGATGCAAAATGCAGCGGAATCAGTATCGGAAAGGAAGCCTCCACCGGCCATAATCTCTGTACCAGGACCCACAGAAAGCCAGGATACCAGTATCAGATGGAAGCCGTATTCCGGGCAAGACAGATCGGATGGAGCAAGGAGACGATCGGTTCCCACGTAATCCGGAACAATGAGATTTATGACTGCGGACAGAATGGTATCGTGGGCCATATGGGCTGTGTCTTCAGCGAGATTACCCATAACCATATTTATAATATTGCTGTAAAGCATGAATATTTCGGATATGAGATCGGAGGAATCAAGCTGCACGCCGCCATCGATGTACAGATTCATCACAACAACATACATAACTGCACGCTGGGAACGTGGCTGGACTGGCAGGCCCAGGGAACGAGAGTGAGCAAGAACTTATACTATGCCAACGACCGTGACCTCATGGTGGAAGTAACCCATGGCCCATATCTGGTGGACAACAATATCTTTGCATCCGATTATAATTTCGACAATATCGCCCAGGGCGGCGCCTACCTTCACAATCTCTGCTGCGGCACCATGCGCAGAGAGGATGTGCTGGACCGGTCCACTCCTTACCACTTCCCTCACACGACAGAGGTGGCGGGAACCACAGTGGTTTACAGCGGTGACGACAGGATCTATCAGAATGTATTTCTGGGAGGAGCCGTGACCTATACGGAGCAGTCCCTTCACGGAACCGAAGGCTATGACGGCCATACGAATTCTCTGGAAGAGTATATCAGTGATGTCATCTCCCGTGGAAACGGTGATTTAGAGCAGTTCAAGCATGTAAAACAGCCGGTATACATCCGTGGAAACGCCTATTTAAAGGGGGCTAAGCCCTATGGACGGGAAGAAAATACGCACGTAAGCGATATGGATCCTGCCGTTCGGATTGTAGAGACTGACGGAAAAACGTATCTGGAGCTGAATGTGGAAAAGGAGATGCTGGAGATTCCGACAGAAATCTACAATTCCGAAAAACTGGGAATGCCGCGTATCACGGAGGCCGCGTATGAAAATCCGGACGGCACACCAATCGTATTCGATACCGACTATCTGGATCAGTCTAGGAACGGACAGCCTGCGGCAGGCCCGATTGAAGGCCTGAAGGAAGGAATGAACCGGATACTGGTTTGGGGATAATGGAAATACAGAATTAGGAGATACTGATAGAAGCAGAATTTTCAGGGGCGCAAAACGCCCCTGATTTTTTTTCTGCGTCCTTTCACAAATATCTTTCACACAGACTTATTTTCAGACAAACAGCAGCCATATCCGATAAAATGCACATTTCCATCCATCTTTCTTAAGGATTCATTCCGTGTTTCCCAAGTATTTTGTGGTAATATTTACCTGTCGCAGATAAGAATATGAGAATCAGACAGGGAGGTGTTCTGTGAACAGAAAAAGAGTAATTACGGCAGTTGTGATTTTTGCGTTGCTGTGCGTCGGCGTAATATCGTGTGCGCCGGAGGCATTGGTCGTGACGGGGGGATCGAGTGCTGCGGAGACATCGTGTGCGGCAAATCCGTGTGAGAGCACTGGAGATCAGAAAAAGGCAGTGGATTCAGGAAATTCGGTTTCCAGAATCGTGGAGCTGCGTGAATATGAAGACAGCGGATGGCCGTATTTATATGATACCTACACCAATCATACCGATAAAACCATCTCGTCCAGACAGTACTGCATGCTGGCCTACGATAAAGAGGGACAGCCGCTGAAGCTTCAATGGTATATCATGGATTCCGGCGATAAACCGTCATATGACTGTTTGTACGATGATCATGACGAGATAATACCCGGAGCGGCCGCTGATTCCGGCTGGACGCTTTATGACGGAGAGAAGATGACAGGATGGCCGAAGATCGGAGACGGCGGACCAAACCGGGTGGCCTATGCGCTTTACTGCGACCGGAGGATAGTATTTTCGGATGGAGAGGTATGGGAAAATCCAGGATATGAGGACTGGCTTGAGAAGTATAAGGGAAAATCCGTGCCTGTCGAAGAACTCAAGAATTACTACCCATCGGTTCTTGCGGTTACGCTGCAGGATCAGGACGGTTAAACAATAATTCCCAACATGGAGGTTGACAATGAGTACATTCGCGTTAAAGATCACAGCCCTTATCCTTATGTTTCTTGACCACGCAGGACTCTATTTTGAAGGTGCGCCGATGTGGTTCCGTTGGGTGGGGAGAGCTTCCTACCCTCTGTTTTTATTCAGTATGGTCTGGGGATATCACTACACAAGAGACCGGAAAAAATACCTGCTTCGTTTATACCTGATGAGTATTTTTATGACCTTTTTTACTTACTTCATTAAAATCAGGTTTGATGCCTCCATTGACTATGGATACCATAATATTTTTCTGTCCATGTTTCTGGTGGGTGTTTTAATCAGCACCATTGAACTGTTTATGAAGGACAGAAAAAAGGGCGGTATCATGATCGGCATCATTTTTCTCGTCCAGGTCTTATTTTATATGATGCCCGGCTTCTTCCCCTTCCTTCACAGTCTCAGTGGAGATACGCTCACCGGTGTCATTCCCAATCTGGCGCTGAATGAGTATGGGCTTGAATTCATTGTCCTGGGCGTGCTGATGTATTTCCTGAAAGAGAAGAAGGATTTATTAACAGTCGTGTATCTGCTTTTCTGCATCGCCCAGTTCAGCGAGGAGATGCTGGCCGCAAGCACCGCCACACAGTGGATGATGGTGCTCGCCCTGCCGTTCATGCTCAGCTACAATAACCAGAAAGGCCCCGGATTAAAATACTTTTTCTATGTTTTCTATCAGGCACATACGTTTTTGCTGTTTTACCTTGCAAATTATGTCTTTGTAAAATAAATGTTATTCGAAGCGCTGTATCATTCATACCAATATTAGTTTGCCTGTTTCGCAGCTTCCGCCGCAGGAGCGGGAGAGGAGAACTGCTCCGTCAGCTTTTCCAGTAAATCCCTGGCCTCATTTCCCTGTTCCAGTAAATCATCCACCTCGGGAGTTTCGATATTATGGATCAGGACATTCCGCGTCTTCCGGAGGGCGACGATCTTGTTGAGGCATTCCTTGTCAAGAATATCCAGCCGCTTTAAGGTATTGATATTAAAGGCGCCGCGCGTCTTCGGCGAGCTTTTGTATGATATACGGTTCAGGAAATGCTCCAGAGGCACCCACTGGTTAAAGAAGTAGGTGATGGAGTTGCCGGCCACCTCGTCGGCATCACCGGCGATGCGGAGTTCGCGGTAAATCTGGTACCGTTTTTCATTACCCGTAATGATCTGATCGATGATCTGCTGGGAGATGTTGCGGCGGTCCTTTTCGAACTTGACTGATTTTAAGACCGGTTCGATCTCTTTGACACCGTTCATCTTAAGCTTGCTTAAGAGCTTGAATAATAACTCGATATTTCCCATGCGGAGCTCGATGTCCTCACGGCGGAAATTATTGCTTAAGTAATTGTAGAGATAGGAAGCCAGCTCATACTGGCTGCCGAATGTGGCGTTTTTGCTCTGGACCCTTTCATTGCCGGCGCTCTGCAGCCGCTCCAGGGCGATCTCTCCGGCGAGGACGAGTCCGTTCAGCTCATCGATGATAGCCAGTTCTTCTTCCGACAGGGTTCCCGAAAGAGGCTTGTAGACGAGATCGTGTTCGACCTCGGACCATGCATGCATCAAAACAGAAGCCACCTGAATCTCAATCCGTGCGGCGGCGTATTTCTGCTGCGACTTGTCTAAGGATTCTTCCTTCATATGAGCCCTGTAATGGTTGGCCCAATAGCCGGAAAAACGCTTGTTGTAGGTGGGCGGCTTGGACTGCTCCGGGAACTGCTTAGTCTCTATAATGGTAAACAGATCGGCGATCAGGCTGTTGGCCTTGTCACGGTCTCCGGGGAAGTAGAGGGATACCCGGACTCCGGATAAATCGGCGATATCCTCGTAAATCTCCCTCATGTTTTTATAGGGAACCGGCCGCCGGCTGTTCCTCCTCAATACCTTGCTTTTTAATCTCACAGGATTCTTGGCCCTGGATGTCACCATGGCGCGGATACCGGCTGCCTGAAGCGCGGATTCCAGCTGCCTGGCTGCGATGTGCCCGGCCGTCTCGTAAAAGTTCAACTTTTTCTTATAATTTTCAATAAACTGGTTAATCAAATCCATACTCGTTCCTCATTGGTTTCTTGTTACATGTTTATTATATCGCAATAGGAAAAATGATACAACCAAAAAGCTTTAAAAGAATGTAAAGTTCTGCCGTAATATCCGGATCTGCCGCCGCGGACCGAAACGTGCAGACATCCTTGTATTTCCCCCAAATGAGAGGTATAATACATAGTAAATCAAACTGGGCGGAAGGGGGATATGCCTGTGTTTCTTTTATTTTTTGCAGTGTGGATGATTTTAAACGGTAAAGTGACGGCGGAAATCTGTATCTTTGGCGTTTTGATTTCAGCCGCACTTTTTTATTTTATGTGCCGCTACATGGAATACAGCCTGAAAAAGGAGCTGCTGCTGTTTCGTCTGATCCCGCTGTTTATCCATTATTTCGGAGTTCTCGTGAAGGAGATCGTAAAGGCCAACGTGTGCGTGTTAAAGATCATCCTGTCGCCGGAACTTCAGCCGGAGCCGGCCTTCGTGTATTTTGACACGGATTTCAAAACGGGACTGGCGCGGGTTCTGCTGGCCAATTCCATTACGCTGACGCCGGGAACCATCACCGTATCCGTGGAGGACGACCGGTTCTGCGTGCACTGTCTGGATAAAGAACTGGCCGAGGGGATGGAGACTTCTATATTCGTAAAGCTGCTGAAGGAAATGGAGGACATGGAAGCAAAATGGACAAAATAGGACAGGCTTATGAGATGCTTTTAACCGGGGCAGCCCTGATTCTGGCAGTTCTGATGATCATCAGCATCATTCGTTCCGTTCTGGGGCCGAAGATCTCGGACCGGATTATCGCAGTCAATATGACAGGAACCATGGTGATCATGGTCATCGCCATCCTTTCCGTTTACCTGGATGAAAACTATTTGGTGGATGTGAGCCTGATCTATGCCATGATCAGCTTTTTAGGCGTTGTCGTTCTCTGCAAGGTATACACGGGAGTCTATCTGCAGAAGAAGAACCGGAAAGCTGATATAGGAGCGATCGAGGACAACGTAGGGATACAGGCGGAAGAGGAGGACTCACTATGACGTGGCAGTGGATCAGATTCGCACTTTCGGCCGCCTGTCTCGTGACGGGCCTTGTTTTTATGATACTGGCCGTATTTGGAGTAAACCGTTTTCACCGGGCGCTGAACCGGATGCATGCGGCGGCTATGGGAGACACGCTGGGGATTTTGTTCGTATTTGCGGGACTCATCCTGATTCGTGGATTTTCCATGGATTCTTTAAAATTATTCCTGGTTATCCTGTTTTTCTGGACTGCGGGTCCGGTATCCGGCCATATGATCAGCCGCCTGGAAGCCATGACCGACGAAAATCTCGGTGAGATCCTCGTGATCCGGAAGGGAAAAACCGATAAGAAACAGAAGGAGGAGGAAAAGGGCGATGAAACTCTTTGAAATCATTCTTTTAATCTGTCTGATCGTATGTGCGGTATCGGTTGCATTTACGAAGGATTTGCTGACATCCATCGTTATTTTCATGTCCTACAGCCTGATCATGTGTATCATATGGATTCTGCTTCAATCGCCCGACCTGGCTATTACCGAGGCGGCGGTGGGAGCGGGCGTGACCAGCATCCTCTTTTTCATTACGCTAAAGAAGATCAGAGCCATCCGAAAGGAGGACCGTGATGAGCAGGAAGAAGGATAATTACGAGAACAGCCTGTGGCTGAAATTCAAGAAATGGATCGACGGCGAGACGGACCTTCTCGCAGACGGAATGGAGATCCGCGTTCCGGAGAAAGACTCAAAGGTACTTTCGCAGGCGGCGCAGTCTGCACAGGTAGAGCTTACGGGATATGATCCGGCAAAGGCCGCCAGAATGCGCAAGAAGGAAGAACATGGCCTCCTCCTGTTTCACCGGTTCTATCAGGTCATGTCGGTTCTCCTGTGCCTGACGATCATTTTTGTCCTGCTCTGGACGATCGCCTATCTGCCGGTCTTTGGAAATGCAGGAAATCCGGACAACAATGAGGTGTCCGCCCGGTATATAGAAAAGGGAGTGGAGGAGACCGGCGCGCTCAACTACGTCACCGGTATGATTCTGGATTACCGCGCCTTCGATACATTTGGAGAGTCGTGCGTGCTGTTTATCGCTTCCTGCTGTGTCCTGGCGCTGCTCCGGATCGATGCGGTGAGCCGTGACGCACAGACGCGCAAACGGCTCGATGAGGCCAATGACCGGCTCTTTGAACCGAAGAACGATATCATTTTACAGAAATGCGCCTGCGTGCTGGTCCCTTTTATCATGATCTTCGGCATCTACATCATTTTAAACGGTCATCTGTCGCCCGGAGGCGGGTTTTCCGGAGGCGCGGTACTGGGATCGGGTCTGATCCTTTATTTAAATGCCTTCGGCTTCGAGAAGACGGAACGCTTCTTTACAGAGAAAGTGTACCGCAGAATTACACTCTGCGCGCTGACATTTTACTGCGTGGCGAAAAGCTATTCTTTCTTTACCGGCGCGAACCATTTAGAGAGCGGAATCCCTCTTGGAACTCCCGGGGCCATCTTAAGCAGCGGGCTGATTCTGCCTCTCAACATCTGCGTGGGTCTGGTTGTGGCGTGCACCATGTACGCATTTTACACGCTGTTCCGAAAAGGAGGGATGTGATATGGCAGTACACTTGCTGTTTAACATAGAAGAGACGGTGGCGGTGATTCTGTTTGGCGTGGGATTTACCATGCTGCTGCTTCATAAGAACTTAATCAAGAAGATTATGGGAATGAACATCATGGATACGGCGGTCTATCTATTCCTGGCGGCAAAGGGGTATATCCAGGGAAGAGCCGTTCCTATCGAGATGAACGGCATAAGAGAGGCGTCGGCTTACATCAATCCCGTACCCAGCGGCCTTGTCCTGACGGGCATCGTAGTATCGGTCAGTACGACGGCGCTGATGCTGGCGCTGACGATCCGCCTGTATGAGCGGTACGGTTCCCTGGATCTGGATGAGATTCTGACACAGGCGAAAGAGGAGGAAAAGACATGACTCTTGTTCAGAACTTTCCTTTTTTCTCCATCATCATCGCCATGTTTTCCGGTATTTTGTCGTGCGCCCTCTCTGGTAAAAAGGCCAGGAATTTAAGCCTGGCGGTTATTGCGGCTACGACGGTCATGTCGGCCGCCGTCCTTCGCTTCTGTATGGGGACAGGGGAGAGCTATACCTATATGATGGGACATTTTCCGGCACCCTGGGGAAATGAGATCAGGGCCGGCGTCTTAGAAGGCCTGACCGCCACCGTATTCGGCGTGGTCATGCTGCTGTCCGTCCTGGGAGGCATGGATCATACCGCGGAGGACGTGGAAGGGACAAAGCTGAACTTATTCTATGTAATGATCGATTTGATGCTCAGTTCGCTTCTGGCCCTTATCTATACGAACGATTTATTTACCGCCTATGTATTTGTGGAGATCAATACCATCGCAGGATGCGGCCTGATCATGATACGGCAGAAGGGCAGGAGCCTGTCGGCGGCGATCCGGTATATGATTATGAGCCAGCTGGGCTCGGGCCTGTTTTTAATCGGGCTCAGTATGCTTTACGATGTAACGGGCCATCTGCTGATGAGCCCGGCCAGGGCGGCAGTGGAGGCCATCGAGGCCGCGGGCAGCTATGAGATTCCCATGCTGGTAATTCTGGCGGTGATCAGCGTCGGACTGGCCATCAAGAGCGGACTGTATCCGTTTCATTACTGGATACCCGATACCTATGGCTATGCGACTCCGACGGCCAGCGCCATTCTGTCAGGACTCGTGTCCAAAGGGTATATTTTCCTGCTGATTAAGATATTCTACCGCGTGCTGGGAAGAGAAAATGTGGTGGCCAGCCGGATTGTCAACGTTCTGTTCGTTTTCGGCCTGGCCGGGATGCTTATGGGGTCCCTTCATGCGATTCTGGAAAAGGATACGAGGAGGATGATCGCCTATTCTTCCGTGGCTCAGATCGGCTATATTTACATGGGAATCGGCCTTGGAACGGAGGCCGGGATGGTGGCTGCGGTGTTCCACATGTTCACCCATTCGGCGACCAAGGCGCTGCTGTTTATCAGCGCGGTCGGGCTCTATGAGGTGTCCGGTAATAAAAAGGACTACAAGAGCCTGCGTGGAGCGGGATACCGGAACCCTCTGGCCGGAATCGGATTTTCCGTGGGAGCACTCTCCATGGTGGGATTTCCCATGCTGGCTTCATATCAAGCTGCTGTTTGCCACGCCCGGCCTCGAGTCCAATAAGATGATTATCACGCTGATTGTCTGGCCGTCAGCACGACGTTAAATACCATCTACTTTCTGCGTTCGTCATCACCCTGTACTCAGAGGGAGACCGAGCCAGAGGAGAGCGGTCCGCAGTCAGGAAAGTTCCTGGAAACTCAGGCTGGCCGTCCTGTGCTTCATCTTTCTGAACCTGATTCTGGGACTGAAACCCAGCCGATCGTTCAGGCGATTGCAGCCGGACTTTCAACGCTCGAATAAGCGTTACTCTATTGCTGTAAATCCTCCGCCTTAAATATGAAAATTTAGAAAGGAGAGTCCACTCAAAGAAAAATTACGCTGGCGAAGTTTGTACCGAAGGCTATTTCGGGAATTTACGACTGTGGAGTGTAAAGGAACTTGTGAGTAAGTTTCCTTATGTTTTGAGTGGCAGAAACCTTATGTACCAAGAGATGGATCAAAACGTGATATTGCTGCTTCCGGTTCTCATTCCGATTGCGGCAGGAATCCTGCTTCTGACGGTGAAACGGCTCAGAAGTAGCCGGAAAGCGATGCTGTGCCTGGTCGTGGCTGCGCTGACGGCGGGAGCGCTGTGCGCCTTCGCCGCGGTGGCGTCGGGAGGCGGGCTTACGCTCTGGAAGCTGACTGACACCATTACCATTGAATTACGGGTAGATGGGATCAGCAGGCTTTTTGCCGTGCTGACGGCGGTGGTCTGGCTTCTGGTAGGGATCTATTCCATAACCTATATGACCCATGAACGGGATGAACACCGGTTCTTCGGGTTTTACTTAATCGTCCTGGGAGTGCTGATCGGACTGGATTTTTCCGCCAATCTGGTGACCATGTACGTCTTTTACGAATTGATGACGCTGACATCGCTTCCCCTCGTTCTTCACGAACTCACAAAGGAGGCGGTTATGGCGGGACTCAAATACTTATTTTACTCTGTGGCGGGCGCTTTCCTGGCGCTGTTTGGGATCCTCTTTCTGGCCAGCATCTCCGGTACTCTGGCGTTTACTTCGGGAGGTGTGCTGGGAGGTGTGTCCCTTGACGGGAAGGAAGGAATCCTTCTGGCTGCGGTGTGCTGCATGCTGCTGGGCTTTGGAACGAAGGCCGGTATGTTTCCCATGCACGGATGGCTGCCTACAGCTCATCCGGTTGCTCCCGCGCCGGCCAGTGCCGTGCTGTCGGGCCTGATTACGAAATCGGGCGTACTGGCGGTAATCCGGGTGGTCTATTATATCGTTGGGCCGGAGCTTCTCCGCGGAACCTGGGTACAGACCATGTGGATTCTCCTGTCCCTGCTCACCGTATTTATGGGCTCCATGCTGGCTTATAAGGAACCGGTCTTAAAGAAACGGCTGGCGTATTCGACGGTCAGCCAGGTCTCCTATATTCTGTTCGGGCTGAGTCTTTTGGAGCCGACGGCATTTGTGGGGGCCTTATCCCATGTGGTGTTCCATTCCATGATCAAGAACGGACTCTTCCTGGCGGCCGGCGCCATCATATTTAAAACCGGATGGACCAGAGTGGAAGAGATGCGCGGTCTCGGCCGGGTGATGCCGGTGATGCTGGGCGGCTATACGGTTCTGTCCCTGGCGCTGATCGGAATTCCGCCCTGCAGCGGCTTTGTGAGCAAATGGTATCTGGCGTGCGGGGCTCTTGCCTCCGGAACGGGAGTGTGGACGATCGCGGGACCAGCCGTGCTGCTGATCAGTGCGCTGCTCACTGCCGGTTATCTGCTTCCTCTCACCATCCATGGGTTCTTCCCGGGGGAAGACTTTGATGAGAGTGAATTAAAGGCAAGAGGGCTTATAGGACGGGAACCGTCGCTCTGCATGATGGTACCGATACTGATATTTACGGCGGGGGCCCTGCTTTTCGGCTGCTTCCCGGGCCGGTTCCTGGCTATGCTGGAATCCATTGCCGCGGCCGTACTTTGACGGAGGAATGCGTATGAACGGAATCTTACTGGCGGTGCCGGCGCTCCTTCCGATCGTGGGAGGTACGGCGATTCTCGCCTCCGGATATGGGGCCGGGGATGAGAGAACATACAGACATCTGGAAATTGTCGTGGAAGGACTGGTGCTTTTAAACAGCCTGCTGGTGGCCCTGCTGATCGCCGGCAGAAGCGGCATGGATAATGGTCTGGTGCTCTTTAAGCTCTACGGGAATCTGACGGTCCGGTTTAAGCTGGACCGCATGGGCTCGGTATTCGCGGGCCTGGTGGCGTTTCTGTGGCCTCTGGCAACGCTTTATTCATTTGAATATATGAGGCATGAAAAGAGGCGGGCCTCCTTTTTTGCCTATTATCTGATGACGTATGGGGTGACGATCGGAATTGCGTTCTCAGGCAACTTAGTCACCATGTATCTGTTTTATGAGCTGCTGACGCTGGTCACCTTCCCTCTGGTGCTCCATCCCATGACAAAGGAAGCCATGCGGGCGAGCCGCAAATACCTCTATTACTCCATCGGTGGCGCGGCGTTCGCCTTTATTGGCCTGATTTTCGTGCTGAAATATTCAGCCACGGGAACCACGGAATTTGTTCCGGGCGGCGTCCTGTCCCTGACTGCGGCTGAAGGCGACCGTGGAACGCTGCTGTTCGTCTATATCCTTGCGTTCTTCGGCTTCGGAGTCAAGGCGGCCGTATTTCCATGCCACGGATGGCTTCCGAAGGCCACCGTGGCGCCTACGCCGGTGACAGCCCTGCTGCACGCGGTGGCTGTGGTGAAATCCGGTGCGTTTGCCATACTGCGATTCACTTATTTCAGCTATGGAACGGAATTCCTGCGGGGAAGCGAGGCACAGTGGGTGGTCATGGCCGCAGCCATGGTGACGATTATCTTCGGCTCTACCATGGCAGTCAAGGAGATTCACTGGAAACGCCGTCTGGCGTATTCCACGATCAGCAACCTGTCGTATATTCTGCTGGGAGCGTCGATGATGAGTCCTCTGGGTCTGGCTGCCGCCTTAAGCCACATGGTCTTTCACGCATTTATGAAGATCTGTTCCTTCTTCTGCGCGGGAGCTGTGATGCATCAGACCGGAAAGACATACGTCTATGAAGTGGACGGCCTGGCGAAGAAGATGCCGCTGACGTTCGGCTGTCTGACTGTGGCCAGCCTTTCCCTCATGGGGATCCCTCTGTTTGCCGGTTTTATCAGCAAATGGAACATTGCGGAAGCGGCCTTCGCCTGCGGCAGTCTCGCTCTGGCAGGCGGCAGCAGAATGGGAATTCTCCCGTATCTGGGAACGGCTGTGATCCTTTATTCGGCCCTGATGACCGGTGTCTATATGCTTACTGTGCTGGTGCGGGCGTATTTTCCAAAGGCTGCGGCCGCCGCGGTAAAAGAGGAACCGTACACCGATCCCAACTGGATGATGATGGTGCCGCTTCTGATCTTCGCGGCCGCAGTGCTGGTGTTTGGCCTGTATTCCGGGCCTCTGATGGAGTTGCTTACGGCGATAGGAGGTGAGGCCGGATGAAGACCCTGTTTGATGTGGCGATACCCGGATTCTGTGGGCTGGGACTGCATTTTAAGCTGGACGGCTTCCGTCTGGTCTATTCCTGTATCGCTGTATTGATGTGGGCCGCCAGCGGTGCATTTTCCCTGGAATACATGGCTCACTATGAGAAACGCCGGAAATACTACGTGTTTTTATGGGTGACATTTTTTGCCACCGTGGGAGTGTTTCTGTCTGCGGATTTGTATACCACCTTTATTTTCTTCGAAATCATGTCCTTTACGTCGTATGTCTGGGTGGCATTCGACGAGAAGAAGGAGAGCCTTAAGGCGGCGGAAACCTATCTGGCTGTGGCGGTCATCGGCGGCCTTGCCATGCTCATGGGGCTGTTCCTTCTCTATGACCTGACGGGGACCCTGGATATGGATCTGATCGGTCCGGCGGCGCGGGCAGCCCTGGAGAACGGCGGCGGTTACCTTTCGCCTGCCGCACAGCTTTATACTGCGGGGGGACTGCTTCTATTCGGTTTTGGAGCCAAGGCGGGCTGCTTTCCGCTCCATATCTGGCTTCCCAAGGCCCATCCGGTGGCACCGGCACCGGCCAGCGCGCTGTTGTCTGGAATACTGACGAAGGCCGGCGTATTCGGAATCATTGTGATTACCGGGGGGCTGTTCTTTTCCGATGGAAACTGGGGGCTTCTCCTCACCGTGCTGGGGCTTGTGACCATGTTTATGGGGGCGCTTCTGGCGCTGCTGTCTGTAAATTTAAAGAGGACGCTGGCGTGTTCGTCCATCTCTCAGATCGGATTCATTTTAACGGGAATCGGCTTGGCAGTTCTTCTTTCCAGCGTGGGAGAAGAAAATGGTCTGGCGGTGCGGGGCACATTTTTACACATGGTCAACCATTCGCTGTTCAAACTGGTGCTCTTTCTCTGCGCCGGGGCGGTGTATATGAATCTGCATAAGCTGAATTTAAATGATATCCGCGGTTTCGGCAGGAAGAAGCCGGCACTTGGCTTCAGTTTCCTCATGGGAAGCCTGGGAATTGGTGGAATCCCGCTGTGGAGCGGTTATGTGAGCAAGACGCTGCTCCATGAGAGCATGGTGGAGTATGCGAAAGCCGTGGGAGAGGGGGCCACCGTTTTGGTGAATCCGGGAATGGCTTCTGCCTCCGCCGGAATGCCTGGCATCGTCACATCGCTTCTGCTGAATCCGGGACTCTGGAAAGCGGCGGAATGGGTGTTTCTTCTGACGGGAGGAATGACCGTGGCTTATATGCTGAAGCTGTTTATCGCACTATTTGTGGAAAAACATCCGACCGAGCAGGCGAAGTATGACGCGATGTCCACATCCTGCATGAACCCTCTCAGCCGTTTCGTGCTGGTGGGCTGTTCGGCGCTCATTCCACTTCTGGGCATGACACCGTATCTGACCATGGACCGGATCGCTGGTGCAGGCGAACCCTTTTTTCAGGGAGATGAGATGGTTCATTCCGTGGCTTATTTTTCTCTGGGAAATCTAAAGGGCGGAGTCATTTCCATTGGAATCGGCATCGTGCTCTATGCCGTCGTCGTACGTTTGCTATTGATGAAAAAGGATGAACGGGGCACAGTTATTTATGCAGACCGCCTGCCGTCCTGGCTTGATCTGGAGAATCTGGTCTACCGGCCGCTTCTTCTGCATGTTTTGCCTGGAATCTGCGGTACGGTATGCGCCTTGGTCGACCGGTATCTCGTCTCCACGGTGGTGACTGTATTTCTGGCGGTATCCTCCGTAGTCTGCCGGGCCATGGATTCATTCGTCGACGGCCTGATTCTGCTTGCGAGAAAGACGACTCACCGACAGCTGCCGGGAACCGTAAAAATAAGGGAAAATGACAGACTCGCCTACATCCTTGGAGGTATGGCGGATGAAATAGCGGCATGGAAAGGCCGGCGGGGAAGGAACATCAAAACGGACCGTACGTCTGCAATTCCACGTTTTATAGAGGCGGAGGAGGAGCTGAAACGGACCGGAAAGCTGGTCGAAGAAAGCTTTTCCTTTGGCCTGATGCTGTTCTGTATCGGGCTTTGCCTGACACTGGGATATTTACTGGCAGTCTTCCTTATGGGATAGACTGCCTGGAACCGGAAGCCTCAAAATAGAATGTTCCCGCCGGCTTGGCTGAACCGCTTGTGCGGAGATTCAAAGCGGCGGGGATTTTTTGTGCAATAAAAAAGTGTTCCTGTTACACAAAAAGCCCTCCGGGCAGAAGGCGCACTTCGTGCTGAGGAGGTTTGGCTGCTGAAGCAGCCGCGCTCCGGCGCAAGAATTCGGATCACCGGGCTTTTGGAGGCAGAACAGCAGGAGAATGTCGGGCTGTGCGGGAAATGCTGGATGGGGTCTTTCGCAATTTTTGTGTTTATGGTATGATGAATGCTTAAATACGAAACACTGGAGATACAGGATGGAGGAAAAGGAAATTGATGATAGAGACAGAACGGCTTCAGTTGATTCCGCTGACACCGGATCAACTAAGGCTTTGGGTTACTGATATGGCAGAGCTGGAGTCGGAACTCGGTGTTGTCTATGATGCTGAGCCGATGGAAGGTATTTTCCTGAAAATTGTGGAAGGGCAGTGCGGGATAACCGAGAAGGATGAGGCGCATTACGTATACCACACCTTCTGGTTCCTGGTGCGCAGGGAAGACCGTGTGGTCGTAGGATCCGCAGATTTTAAAAACGTACCGGATCCGGAAGGCCTGGTGGAGATCGGTTACGGCCTGGGACTGAAATATGAGCACAAGGGTTATATGACGGAAGCGGTCGGAGCCATGTGCCGGTGGGCGCTGGAGCAGGAAGAGGTGCGCGCAGTGATCGCGGAGACCGAGCCGGACGGACTGGCCTCCATACGTGTACTGGGCAGATGCGGCTTTAAGAAGTGGAAGACAGAGGAAAATTTGTGGTGGAGGCTTGACGGATGAACATACAGATATTCGGAAAAAAGAAGTGTTTTGATACGAAGAAGGCAGAGCGGTATTTTAAGGAACGGAATATCCGCGTTCAGATGATCGATATGGCGGAAAAGGGCATGAGCAAAGGAGAGTTTACCAATGTAAAGCAGGCGGTTGGAGGCGTGGAAGCGCTGATCGACGAAAACTGCAAAGACAAGGATCTGCTGGCTCTCTTAAAGTATCTGTCACCTGAGGACCGGGAGGAAAAGCTTCTGCTGAATCCCCAGGTTATAAAGACTCCCGTGGTTCGGAATGGGAAAAAGGCGACTGTGGGATACCGGCCGGAGATATGGAAAGAATGGGACGAGTAGTCCGTTCTTCAGGTACGATACAAGGCGTATTTACGCCCTGGGAAAGTGAGGAAATGTATGACAGGTATGAACAGGCCCAGGACGGCCCTTATAGCCGCGGCTCTTGTGTGCGTTCTTGCGTCAGGCGGCTGCGCCTCCGGACACGCGGCACAGGAGAATGGACCAACAGGAGGACAGACGGCCCCGACTTCTGCGAAAAGCAGCCAGGAGGAGAATGCGGAGACAACCTCATCCGGCATTCAGGAAGAGACCTCTCCGTCAGACAAAGAGATGTCGGCAGAACCGGTGAATCATGTAAATGGCAGCAGCGAAAATGGTGCCGCGGAGGCTGAAAGCCGGACGTCACTGGACTCTCTGAAGCTGCAGGAAACCGTCTTAAAAGGGATGGTCTGGACTGCATCGGAGAAGCGGATGGTCTATAATACGGCTGATAATTCGTTTGCGTGGTGGTGTCTCTACGGCATCGCGGGGACCGGAGCAGCGCAGGGAGAGACGGAAGTTTCCGTGAAGACGGGAAAGCTGAAGGAGTATATGTCCGTCCTTTTTGAAGGAAAAACAGAGCTGCCTGCCATACCGGAATCCATGGCCGGATTTATCGTGCCCGACGAAAAGGATGACGCTGTCATATTTCACATAGAAGGAGCATTTGACGGCAGCTTTACTTTTTCGGAGCCGGAACCTGTCGATGAGAACCATGTGAAGATTACGGGAACTTGGAAGACAGAGGAAACAGATCCGCCGGCTATCCAGTTTTATCTGGTAAACAGAGCAGGGGACGATTATCCCTACACGGTCCAGTATATGGAGATGGAGGGATACGTCTGCAATGATATCCTGGAAGGAGACCGCGTCTTCGAGCCATAAAGACAGCAGTACCGCGGGCGGCAGTCTTCCGGCCGGGAGAGAGCCGCACACGTTTGCATTTTAAAAATAGAAAAAATCTATAGGTTTTTCAAAGAAATCTGCATTGTTATTCCGGTTCAGACTGCTATAATAACCGTAGACAATTTTAGAAGGAGGACATGACAATGGCAATTTTAGTTACTGGCGGAGCCGGATACATCGGAAGCCACACCTGCGTGGAGCTTTTAAAGGCAGGCTATGAGGTGGTAGTAGTGGATAATCTCTGTAATTCCTGTGAGGAATCCATGGAACGTGTACAGGAGATTACGGGAAAGACGCTTGCATTCTACGAGGCTGATCTGCTGGACAAAGCAGCGTTAAGCCGTATTTTTAAGGAGCAGAAGATCGACGCGGTGATCCATTTCGCAGGCCTTAAGGCAGTGGGAGAATCTGTTTACAAACCGCTGGAATACTATCACAACAATATTACCGGTACACTCGTGCTCTGTGATGTCATGCGCGAACACGGCGTAAAAAGCATTGTATTCAGTTCCTCCGCGACCGTATATGGTGATCCTGCATTTGTTCCGATCACGGAAGAGTGCCCGAAGGGAGAGATCACCAATCCATATGGCCGGACAAAGGGAATGCTGGAGCAGATTCTGACCGATTTACATACGGCCGATCCGGAGTGGAATGTCATGCTTCTGCGCTATTTCAATCCGATCGGAGCTCATGAATCGGGAAGAATCGGTGAGAACCCGAAGGGAATTCCGAACAATCTGCTTCCATATATCACCCAGGTTGCAGTCGGCAAGCTGGAATCTCTCGGTGTCTTCGGAAATGATTACGATACCCCGGATGGAACGTGTGTCAGGGATTATATTCACGTTGTGGATCTGGCGGATGGCCACGTAAAGGCGCTTAAGAAGATGGAAGGCGAAAAGGGCGGCGTATTGATCTACAACCTGGGAACCGGCTGCGGATACAGCGTTCTCGACGTTATTCATGCCTTTGAGGAAGCCAATGATTTAAAGGTTCCTTACGAGTTCAAGCCGAGGAGAGCGGGCGATGTACCTCAGTGCTACGCCGATCCGGCAAAGGCAGAACGCGAGCTGGGCTGGAAGGCGGAACGCGATTTAAAGGACATGTGCCGTGATTCCTGGAACTGGCAGAAGAATAATCCGGAAGGATATGCGGAATAAAAGGAAATACTGTGATGTTATGAAGTAATGGAAAATACAACCGCTTATGCGGTGTGGACGGCTCTCCGGCGCTGGAATTCAGGCGCCGGAGGAAGCCGTTTTTTTTGTTTTGTGTAACGGGATAGAAAGCGATACGAAGATAGAAAATAAAGATAAAAGAATAACATAGAGTACAAATAAATAATGATTCGTACAAATGATCTGTATAACGCCGTTTCCCAAAATCTCCTGAGCCTGTTTAAATTATTGCCCGAACATATATTCGAAAATACTTGATATATTCTTTACAGTATGCTAAAATAAAAGAAAAAGAACATATGTTCGAGGTGACCTATGCTGATTCAGGAAGATTTAAGTATACAGGAAAAACTGGAGATCCTTTCCGACGCTGCCAAATACGATGTGGCCTGCACCTCCAGCGGCGTTGACAGAAAAGGTAAGGCAGGGATGCTTGGCAACACGGTTGCAGCCGGACTCTGTCACAGCTTTGCGGGAGACGGAAGATGCATCTCCCTTTTGAAGATACTCTTCACCAACCAGTGCATCTATGACTGCAAATATTGTATCAACCGCTGTTCCAATGACGTGGTAAGGACCGCATTTACACCGGACGAGGTCTGTACATTGACCATGGAGTTTTACAGGCGGAATTATATTGAGGGGCTGTTTTTGAGTTCCGGAATTTTATACAGCGCGGATTACACCATGGATTTGATTTACCAGACCTTAAAGAAGCTGAGAGAGGTATACCGCTTTAATGGCTATATCCACGTAAAGGCAATTCCGGGGGCCGACCCGGTTTTAATTGAAAAAGTAGGATTTCTGGCAGACCGAATGAGCATAAACCTGGAGCTGCCGACCGCGGAAGGCTTAAAAAAGCTGGCTCCCGGAAAGAGCAGAAGCAAGATACTGACTCCCATGAGACAGATTCAGCGTGGCATAACCGCGAATAAGTTCGAACTGATGGAATATAAAAGGACGCCCTCCTTCGTGCCTGCGGGACAGAGTACACAGATGATCGTGGGCGCGACGCCGGAAAATGATTATCAGATGATGATGGTGGCGGAGGCGCTCTATCAGAACTATGATTTAAAGCGGGTTTTCTATTCCGCCTTCGTCCCGGTCAACGAGGATTCCAGCCTTCCGGCACTTCCGGGCGGACCGCCGCTTCTGCGGGAACACCGGCTCTATCAGGCGGACTGGCTCCTGCGGTTTTACGGCTTTAAGGCATCGGAGCTTTTGACAGAGGACCGGCCGAATTTCAATGTGTTTCTGGATCCCAAGTGTGACTGGGCGCTCCGCCATTTGGAACTGTTTCCGGTAGAGATCAACCGTGCCGATTACTATACGCTTTTGCGGGTACCGGGAATGGGAGTGAAATCCGTAAAACGAATCATTGCGGCCAGAAGGCAGGGCCTGCTGGACTTCGAATCCTTAAAGAAGATGGGGGTCGTACTGAAGAGAGCCATGTATTTTATTACGTGTTCCGGCCGGATGATGTATCCGACCAGGATGGATGAGGATTACATTACCAGCCACTTAGTCGGGGATGAGCGCCGTGCAGTATGGGATATCAGCCAGCAGGGGGCTTACCGCCAGCTGTCGCTGTTCGATGATATGAAGCTTAATATGGCCCCGGCCCCGGTGGACCGGTATTCAGTAGTAACAGGGAGTATGTGAGTGATATGACGGTTTATACGTGTAAAGATAGCTTTGAAGGGATTTTAACCGGTGTGTATGACGCATGGATGAGCCGGAAGGGCCATTCCAATGTGAGACTGGAGACGGCGGGCCAATACAGTACCATGGAACTGTTCTGTGATTACATTGACGTCATACCCGACGAGGAAAAGGTGGAAAAGGTGATCCGGTCGGTGCGGACCAGAATATCGGAAGCAGCGTATGAAGCCATCTACAAGGCCTCCTTGAGCCGGAACGGAGAGAAGGCGGATCATATCTACCGTTTCCTGATCCGGGGGTTCCAGAAGGGAGCAGGCATCACCCAGAGCCTCCAGCTGCCCGAGGTATTCCAGATATTCGATATGTGCCGGAATCTTGACAACGAGGCGCATCTGGAGACGGAGTTTCTGCGGTTTATCCAGATGGATGAGGACATGCTGGTCAGCCGGATCGGTCCAAAGAATGATGTGCTGGTCTTAATCGCCCCTCATTTTGCAGACCGCATGCCGGCGGAGAACTGGATTATCTACGACGAGAAAAGAAAGAAGGCCGCCCTTCATCAGGCCGGACGGCCGTGGTTTCTTATGGATCTGGATTCCAG
>NZ_JBKVCZ010000090.1:0-28981 GCF_046966825.1 Hungatella sp.
ATGCCGGCCAGGAACGCGCCTAAGAAGCCGGTACTGATTTTGCCGAAGGTAAGGCCGATCGTCCTCCAGAATTCCGCCGTGGAGATCTGTGCAATCAGCGCCCCCGCAACCTCCGCGGGGCCGACCAGGATGATGGAATTGTGAACGGCAATGCTGATAAACTGCCAGAGCACCAGCCAGAAACAGATGATGCCGGCTTTTCGCCCCAGACCTGATGGTTTCATGGTGTGACCCTCCTCGCTTATTTTGTCTGAACTTAGCCGTACTGAATTTACCAGACAGCTTACTGAAAAAATTCAGCGGCCGGAGACCGGCCGCCGGATATATACTTAACTATTCTTTGTTTATGGCATATAAAAGAAGTCTTTTGTAGGAAGCTCGCCGCCCACTGTTGTCGGGTCCATTTCATACAGAGCGGAAAGATATCCGTAGAGCATGTTTTTCATATCGCTTCCGTCAATATAGGTGATGATGCAGTATGGAATTGCCTTTTCTGCCACCGGGGCCTTTTCGATGATGCCCGCGGCTGCTACGAGTTTGGCTGTCTCGGCTACGTTCTCATTGGCAAATGCAGCAGATGCTTTCTGTTCTTCCATAAATGTTTTGACTGCATCACTATGCTCTTCGAATAATTCGCCGCGGCAGATGGTTACGCCCGTTACGAGGCTTCCGCCGTCCTCACCGGATACGGCTTCCCATTCCCTGGTCAGATCGAGCACCATTTTGAGGGTGTCATTCTGGGCCATGGCCACTGTGACGAATGGCTGCGGAAGAAGTCCGATGGCATCCGGCTTTTCTTTTAAGAGAGCGGCAACCTCGGTCGGCTCTGATTTGTATTCGAGAGTGACGTCATCCGTGGTCATACCATTTGCCTTCAATAAGTACTGAAGTGCGTAATCCGGTGTCGTTCCCTTGCCGGTTAAGTAAACAGTTTTTCCTTTTAAATCCGCGATGGATTTGATGGAGTCATCGGACGATACTACGTACAGAACTCCCAGAGTATTGATATTTAAAACATTAACGCCGTGGTTGGTCTTGTTGAAAATGATGGAGGCCATGTTGGAAGGCACCAGAGCGATATCGAGATCTCCGCTCACGATCTTTCCAAGCAGTTCATCGGCTGCAGTCACCATGGTGAATTCATAGGAACCTTTTGCCTCGCCCTTTGACGCCTGATCCATCAGCTTGACCAGTCCCATGGAGGTAGGCCCTTTTAAGGAACCGACGCGAAGCGTAAAGTCAGAAGACGCAGCGCCGGCGCTTTCCGTCTCCGCTTCCGTTTCAGGAGCTGTTGTGGTTTCTTCTTCAGTTGTCTCGGCCGCAGCCTCTGTGGCGGCCGCTGTCGTGGTTTCCGCTGCTGTCTCACCGCCGTTCTTTGCACAGCCGGTAAGAGCCGCCGCCGTCATGGCAAGAGCCATGAGTACAGGTAATACTTTTTTCATAATTATCATCCTCGCTTTCTGTCCGTTTCAATAACCCGGCGGCATAGTCACTTGACTATGAAATAAAAAAACCACACCAAAAAAGGCATGGGGAATCCCGCGATCGATGATTTCTCCTCGCCTTCTCCGTCAGGTAATCCTTTCGGGTTAGAACGAACAATTCCAGTATACCATTACCTGGCAGGTTTTGTCAAAATGTTACTGGTTTCCATTTTACCTGTTCAGATCTATTATAAATTGTGATATACTGTAATTACTTATACTTATATCTCAGAAAGGAAATGAAGGAGGATAAAGACAAGATGAACGAAGTATATGAGAAACTGCAGGGCTGTTTAAAGAGTGTGCGGGAAAAGACAGATTTTAAGCCGGAGATTGCACTGGTTTTAGGCTCCGGTCTGGGAGAATACGCGGAGGAGATCGAGGTTGCCGCGGCCATTGATTACAAAGATATCGAAGGGTTTCCGGTGTCTACGGTGCCGGGACACAAGGGCAGGTTTATCTTCGGCTATGTAAACGGCGTTCCGGTCGTGATCATGCAGGGCCGCGTTCACTTCTATGAGGGGTATCCGATGAGCGATGTGGTACTTCCCGCACGGCTCATGGGACTTATGGGGGCGAAGATCCTGTTTCTGACCAACGCTTCCGGTGGAATTAACAGCACATTCCACGCGGGCGATTTCATGCTGATTCGTGACCATATCGTCTCCTTTGTGCCGTCACCGCTGATCGGCGCCAACATCGACGAGCTGGGGCCGAGATTCCCTGATATGAGCGATATCTACAGAAAAGAGCTGCGTGACATCATAAAAGAGACGGCGAAGGAAGAGGGCATTGAGTTAAAAGAGGGCGTGTATTTACAGCTTACCGGCCCCAGCTATGAATCCCCTTCCGAGGTATCCATGTGCAGGACGCTGGGAGCGGATGCGGTCGGTATGAGCACGGCCTGTGAGGCTGTGGCGGCAAACCATATGGGAATGGCTGTCTGCGGTATTTCCTGCATCACCAACATGGCGTGCGGCATCAGCAAGGAGCCTTTGAGCCATACCGAGGTCCAGGAGACCGCAGACCGTGTGGCGCCGCTGTTCAAGCGCCTGATTACGGCCTCTGTCACAAAGCTGGCAGGCAGATAGAGCAACAGAAAGGGGAGTATTGATCTTATGGATAAGAAACTGTCAGAGCGGATTCTGGCCTCCGCCGGAGCGAAGAAGGCGTCTCTGGTACTGAAGCATGGAACCGTTGTAAATGTATTTACCGCCGGACTGGAACAGGCAGATATCGCCATCGAGGACGGCTGTATCGTGGGACTGGGGGATTATGAAGGGGTAACGGAAATAGATTTAAAGGGGGCAGTCGTCTGTCCCAGCCTGATAGACGGCCACATACATCTGGAGAGCTCTATGGTGGCACCGGGAGAATTTGAGCGCACTGTCATTCCTCACGGCACCCAGGCCGTCATCACCGATCCCCATGAGATCGCCAATGTGGCGGGCACCCAGGGAATCCAGTTTATGATGGAGCGGACGGAGGGGCTGACGCTGGATGTCTTCTTTATGCTCCCATCCTGTGTGCCGGCTACCGGTCTGGATGAGTCTGGAGCCGTGTTATCGGCAGATAAGCTGGAACCATTTTATAAAGAAGAGCGTGTACTGGGCCTTGCGGAGCTGATGAATTCCTACGGCACCACGAGGGCGGACCGTGGGATTCTCGACAAGCTTTCGGGCGCTCTCGACAGGAATAAGCTGGTGGACGGCCACGCTCCCGGCCTCTCCGGCAAGGAACTGAACGCCTACGTGACAGCCGGTGTGAAATCGGATCACGAGTGTTCCGATGCTTCCGAAGCGATCGAGAAGCTGAGCCGGGGCCAATGGATCATGATCCGGGAGGGCACGGCTGCGAGGAACCTAGAGGCGTTGATTCCGCTGTTTCAGGAGCCATACTACCACCGGTGCATGCTAGTGACGGACGACAAGCATCCGGGCGATTTACTCCGCCTCGGCCATATTGATTATATCATACGGAGAGCCATAAGCCTTGGCGCCGACCCGGTTCACGCCGTGATTATGGGTTCCTACAACGCGGCTCAGTATTTCGGGTTAAAGGACAGGGGAGCGGTAGCGCCGGGATACAAGGCGAACCTTATCGTAGTGTCGGATCTTGAGAATTTCCGTGTGGAGCAGGTATATAAAAATGGAAAGCTGGTAGCGGAAAATGGTTCCATGAAAGAAGGAATCCTGGCTGCGGAGATAAAGCACATAGACACGCCCGTAAGGGTCGGAGATTCCTTCCATTTAAAGGAGATCGTGCCGGAGCAGCTCCATATAGAAAAAAAGAGTGATCAGGTGCGGGTATTATGTTTAACGCCAGGCGAGCTGACCACCACGGAACGTCTGGTATCATGGACTGAAAAAGAGGGATACGCCCCAGGCGTGGACGTGGACCAGGACATTGTAAAAATGGCAGTCTTTGAGCGCCACCACGACACCGGCCACATTGGGCTGGGCTTCCTGGGCGGCTACGGACTGAAAAACGGTGCGGTAGCGACCAGCATTGCCCACGATTCCCATAATTTAATCATTGCAGGAACCAACGATGCCGACATGGTTCTGGCCGGAAACACGGTACGAAAGAACCGCGGAGGCCTGGCGGTAGTCGTGGATGGAAAAGTCCTGGGCGAACTGGCCCTGCCCATTGCCGGATTAATGAGTGAAGAGGCGGCAGAAGTCGTAGATGAAAAGCTTGAAAAGCTAAAAGAAGAAGCCGGGAAACTGGGAATTTCGAATTCGATCGACCCGTTTATGACACTGGCATTCGCCAGTCTGCCGGTAATTCCGAAGCTGAGGTTAAACACATATGGACTGATAGATGCAGAAAAGCAGGAGATCGTGGATGTCATGGTTTGATGTATGTGAAAAAGTACAGCACAGATGAAGTTTTCTGATTGATAATAATATGTCAATGTGAGATAATGTACGCAAAGGGCAGAGCCAGGCAGATACACCCGAAGCCGGCGCGGAATATGAAAAGCCGTTTTTGCCTTTCATATTCCGTGTCGGCTTCGGGTGTATCTGTATGGCGAGCGAAGCGACCCTGGAATGCCGGAGGCATTTCAGGGCTCTGCCCGCACCCCCGCCACTATGAGCGACCATTCAAACTAAGTATTTTATTTAAACCACCACCACACCCATCACCACCACCACAACCAAACACAAGATATTGGAGGGAGATTTTCATGAGAGTTACAATCTGTATAGGAAGCGCATGTCACTTAAAAGGTTCCAGAGAAATCATCGCCCAGCTCCAGCAGTTGGTAAAGGAGAATCATTTAGAAAGCAAAGTAGACTTAAATGGTTCCTTCTGCAGCGGAAACTGTGTCAACGGGGTTTGTGTAACCGTAGACGGCCAATTATTCTCTTTAAAACCAGAAGACACAAAGGAGTTTTTCGATAAAGAAATCGTAGGGAGGCTGTAATCATGGCGATTATTGATTTCAAGGCTACGAAATGCAAGCACTGTTACAAATGTGTCCGCAACTGTGAAGTCAAGGCGATCATGATTAAAGATGAGCGGGCCGAGATTATGCCGGACAAATGCATTTTATGCGGAAAATGCATGCAGGTCTGTCCACAGTCAGCGAAAACGCTGGTAAGCGATTTAAACACTGTAAAAGGTTACATAGCGAATCACATCCCAACCGTCGTATCCATCGCCCCATCCTATATGGGATTATTAAAATACAAGACCATCGGCCAGATTAATGCAGCCCTTCGTAAGCTGGGCTTTGCAGATGTCCGGGAGACGTCGGAGGGCGCAGCCATGGTGACGGCTGAATACGCACGGCTTCTGGAAGAGGGGGAGATGGAAACGATCATCACCACCTGCTGTCCGAGTGTCAATGACTTAATTGAAATCTATTATCCACAGCTGGTTCCCTACATGGCGCCGGTGGTCTCGCCGATGATTGCCCACGGCAAGATGCTGAAGGAAGAGCTGGGACCGAATGTAAAGGTCGTATTCTTAGGCCCGTGCATCGCCAAGAAGAAAGAAGCGGGCGATGTCCGCCACGATTCCTGTATCGACGCCGTCTTAAATTTCAACGATATCAACCGCTGGCTTAACGAGGAAGAAATCACCATCGAGGACTGTGAAGACATTCCGTTCCGCCATCTGGATCCCAAGGTCAACCGCCTCTATCCGGTCACCAACGGAGTCGTGAATTCCGTTCTTGCCACAGAGGAGAAGAAGGACGGCTATCGGAAATTCTACGTTCACGGCGCCAGGAACTGTATCGATCTATGCGAAAGCATGGTGCGCGGTGAGATAAAAGGCTGTTTCATCGAGATGAACATGTGCTCCGGCGGCTGTATCAAGGGGCCTACCGTAGAGGACGAGAGCATATCCCGATTCAAGGTGAAGCTGGATATGGAAGAGACTATTGAAAAAGATCCTGCAATAAAGAGCGAGGTTGAGGAAATCGTCAATAAGATCTCCTTCCAGAAGATCTTCATGGACCGTTCTCCGAGAGAACCGATGCCGACAGAGGCCCAGATTCAGGAGATCCTTAAGAAGACGGGGAAGACGAAACCGGAGGACGAGTTAAACTGCGGCGCCTGCGGTTATTCCACCTGCCGGGAGAAGGCCATCGCCGTATTCCAGAAGAAAGCCGAACTGGGGATGTGCATTCCGTTTATGCATGAAAAGGCCGAATCCTTATCAAATCTGGTGATGGAGACATCTCCGAATATCGTTCTGATCGTGGATAAGGACATGAAGGTTCTGGAGTATTCTGCGGTTGGAGAGAAGTATTTCGGGAAGACGAGGCAGGAAGCCTTAAATATGTATTTGTATGAATTCATCGATCCGTCGGATTTCCAGTGGGTCTACGATTCCCATCAGAATATTCATGGAAAAAAGGTGACCTATAGCGAATATAATTTCTCCATGCTCCAGAATATCGTTTATATTGAAAAAGAGGACGTGGTGCTCGCCACATTTATCGATATCACGAAGGAAGAGGAGCTGGCGAAGCAGGAGTATGAAAAGAAGCTGGAGACCATCGATCTGGCGCAGCGGGTAATCCATAAGCAGATGATGGTAGCCCAGGAAATTGCCGGTCTGCTGGGTGAAACGACAGCGGAAACAAAGACCACGCTTACAAAGCTCTGCCGGTCCCTGCTGGATGAAGGAAGTGAAAGCGAGGTCAAGTGATGGGAGTAACAGTAGACGTTGCATACAAAAGCCTGAATAAGTTCAACGAGGTCCTGTGCGGCGATAAGGTGGAACTGCTCCAGACGGAGAATTCCAACATCATGATTCTCGCCGACGGCATGGGAAGCGGAGTCAAGGCTAATATTCTGGCGACCCTGACCTCAAAGATATTGGGAACCATGTTTTTAAACGGCGCGACTCTGGAGGAATGCGTGGAGACGATCGTGGAGACGCTCCCGGTTTGCCAGGTGCGGCAGGTGGCATATTCCACCTTCAGTATCCTGCAGGTATTCCATAACGGAGACGCCTATCTGGTGGAATTTGATAATCCGAGCTGTATCTTTATCCGCGCCGGAGAACTGGTTCCGATTCCCCAGAATATCCGTGTGATTCAGAACAAGAAGATCAACGAGTACCGTTTCCGGGTAAAAAAAGGAGATGCCTTAGTTCTGATGAGCGACGGCACCATCCACGCCGGAGTGGGGCAGCTTTTAAACTTTGGCTGGCTCTGGGAAGACATCGCCGCCTATGCGCTGAAACAGTACCGGATCACGATCTCTGCGATCCGTCTGGCTACGGCGCTCAGCCGGGCCTGCGACGAACTGTACCAGTTCCGTCCGGGGGATGACACGACGGTGGCTGTCATGCGTATCATTGACAGGAAGCCGGTGCATCTGATGACGGGACCCGCCAGGAACCCGGAGGATGATACCGCCATGGTGGCCGATTTCATGTCGGGAGATGAATTTACCAAGCGTGTGGTCTGCGGCGGCACCAGTGCCAATATCGTGGCCAGAACCACGAAGAAGAGCCTGGACGTCTCGCTGGATTACAATGATCCCGATATTCCACCGATCGCCTACATTGATGGCATTGAGCTTGTCACGGAAGGCGTTCTCACCTTAAACCGCGTTCTCCAGCTGTTGAGGCGTTATGTAAAGAACGAGGCGGTCACAGAAGAATTTTTCCTGGAGCTGGATAAACCAAACGGTGCGTCCATGGTGGCGAAGATGCTGATCGAGGACTGTACGGAACTGAAGCTGTACGTTGGAAAAGCCATCAACAGCGCATATCAGAACCCCGGTCTTCCATTTGACCTCGGTATCCGCCAGAATCTGGTGGAGCAGTTAAAACACACGGTGGAAGAGATGGGGAAAAAAGTTACGGTAACTTATTATTAATGAAATTTGCTATAGATATCCATTCTGCTTCCGGCAGATGGAAGTTACGAGGAGGAAAATTATGGTAACAAACGATGCAACATTACTTCGCATAAAACATCAGGTATTGTACGAGGTGGCGAAAATGGCGTGGGAAGGCCATCTGGAGCAGCACAGGGAAGAGATTCCCTACAAGATGCTTCCGGGTCCGAAAGCACAGTTCCGCTGCTGTATCTACAGGGAACGTGAGATCATCAGAGAACGTGTTCGCCTTGCAGAGGGCTTATGCCCCAGTGGAAAAGATACGAAGAACATTGTACAGGTTATCAGCTCCGCCTGTGAGGGATGTCCCATTGCCCGCTACGTCGTAACCGACAACTGCCAGAAGTGTATGGGAAAGGCATGTCAGAATTCCTGTAACTTCGGAGCCATTTCCATGGGCCATGACCGTGCCTATATCGATCCTGAGAAATGTAAGGAGTGCGGCAAATGTTCTCAGGCATGTCCATATAACGCAATTGCAGACCTGACCCGTCCGTGTAAGAGAAGCTGTCCGGTGGACGCCATCACCATGGATGAGGACGGTATCGTTGTAATCGACGAGAGCAAATGCATCCAGTGCGGCGCCTGTATCCACAGCTGTCCGTTCGGAGCGATCGGTTCCAAGACATTCCTGGTGGATGTCATCAACTTAATCAAGGCAGGCAAGAAGGTAGTTGCCATGGTGGCGCCGGCAACAGAAGGCCAGTACGGACCGGAGATTACCATGGCCAGCTGGAGGACCGCGCTTAAGAAGATCGGCTTTGCAGACATGGTGGAGGTTGCCCTGGGCGGCGATTTAACCGCGGCTGCGGAAGCGGCAGAGTGGGCGGAGGCATATAAAGAGGGCAAGAAGATGACGACTTCCTGCTGTCCGGCATTTGTCAACATGATTAAGCAGCACTATCCGATGCTGCTGGACAACATGTCAACGACCGTATCCCCGATGTGCGCCGTATCCAGAATGTTAAAGGAAGAGGATCCGGAGACCATCACCGTCTTCATCGGGCCGTGTATCGCAAAGAAGAGCGAGACTCTGGATTTAAATATTAAAGACAACGCGGACTATGCCATGACGCTGGGCGAGGCTCACGCCATGATGGTGGCAAAGGGCGTGGATTTAGAGCCGGAAGAGAATACACTTCAGCAGGGCTCTGTATTCGGAAAGCGTTTCGGCAACGGCGGCGGCGTGACGGCAGCAGTTCTGGAATGCTTGAAGGAGACCGGTGAAAATGCCGATATCAACGTCATGAAGTGCAACGGAGCCGCAGAATGCAAGAAGGCCCTGATGCTGCTTAAGATCGGCAAGCTGCCCGATGATTTCGTGGAAGGCATGGTCTGTGTCGGCGGCTGCGTCGGCGGCCCCAGCAAGCACAAGAGCGAGACCGAAGCCAAGAAAGCCAGGGACTTACTGATCGGCCAGGCGGATAAGAGAGAAGTTCATGAGAACTTAAAGATGCAGGGCGCAGAGCAGGTGGCAATGCACCGGCATTAGGGTGTTAGGGACGAATCGTGAAATAGAGATGATAATGAATTAGAGAAGACAATAAATCAGAGAATGAAGAAATGGAAGCCCCGGCGGATGAGCGAATCGGACCGGGGGTTCCATTTTTATTTTGATTGTATTTCTATACGATGTGTAGTAAAATAAACATAAAATAAGAGTATCTGGAGAGTCGCCTTATCACTGTAAGGAGGCTGGTACGTAAGGAAAAAGAAGAAACAAAAGGCAAGGGTGTTTAACACATCAAAGCAGAACATTAGTCTTCATGTTTGCCATTATTATGAAGAGGGCGAATTGGAACAATCAGGAGCTGTCAAGGCTTCCTTGACAGTTCAGAATGAAGGAACACGCAAGGCTAAGAGAACAGTAAGATATGATAACCTGGATGTTATCATATCAGTCGGTTACAGAGTGAAATCATTGCGTGGCACGCAGTTTAGAAAATGGGCCGATCAAGTAACCACAGGTAGTGATACCAGATACCATAAATGGGAAGGGATTGCAGTTGGATAGAAATGTAAATGTAATAACAGATTTGAAAGGAAATAAAATTGTACTGATAAATGATATTATCTTTAAGGGAAAACGCAATGTGAATTGGAAAGATGTTGAGCAATATCTTAGACAATATGTTGGCGAGTTTTATGCGATTACGGATACAAAGAAGATTGTTTTCATTGGTTCAGACTTGCCGGATGAATATTCTAATTCTAACTATACGCATAAATTAAAGGGGGCAAGTGCAAAAGCAAAGGCCAATGCAGCACAGGGCTTACCAGAAATGATAGGAATTGCAACTGGAAAACAGTATGAAGAAAATCGGAAGAATAAACACAGCCAAGACGCAAAATATGGCTGGTATCGTTATGAATCCCGTTTCGCATTACCTGTTTTTGATGAAAATAGGGAGGTTGAAAGGTATAATGTGTTTCATGTTTTGATGCTTATGAGATACGCAAAAGACGGAAAACTTTATTTATATGATATTATAGCAATAAAAAAAGAAACGAGTAACCTTTTCCAGTCCGAAGACCTTACTCAGTAAAAGAACCCATTTCCTTTAATTATTATGATAAAGACTGTAATTGAATTTGTCAAGAGGAATTTTTGTCTTTGGCGAATTATGGTAACAGTTCAGCCGCGTTTCCGGCTGCCGCGGTCCGTCACGGTGCTTTCGTTTCCCGGGCTTTTCCAGTGACTTTGCAGGGTGCAGGGACGGACAGGAGCCGTTGGTCTTATGGATCATTTCTTTCCATTATCTCACAATCACATAAATCAAATACACCAGATACATCGCCAGCATGAAAGTCCCTTCCATACGGCTGATGCGGTTCCGGCTGCGGCAGAGGATCCATGTAATGGCGCTGGCAATGATTAAGAATCCTATGTCATAAACCGAGAACGGGTTGACAAGGAGCGGGTGGATCGCGGCGGAGGCGCCGAGAACCATTAAAATATTAAAGATATTGGAGCCGATGACATTTCCCAGGGCGAGGCCATTCTCGCCTTTGCGGGAGGCGACGATGGAGGTGACGAGCTCGGGGAGAGAGGTGCCCAGGGCGACGATGGTTAGTCCGATCAGGTTCTGGCTTAAACCGAAAGACGCGGCAATGGCGCTGGCATTTTCCACGACTAAGTCACCGCCCCAGACGATGGCGGCCAGTCCGCCCACGATGTAGACGGCGCAGCGCAGCGGCGGAAGTGTTTTGACCTCCTCGGTGGTGACGATCCGGTTGACCAGGGCGTCGCGGACGGTCAGCCCGACAAATGCCACAAACAGGACCAGAAGGAGGAGGCCATCCACGCGGCCAACGGTCTGATCGAATAAGATCATTGCGAACAGGACAACCGCCACAGCTGCCGAGGCCGCATAGTCCCAGCGAAGCTTGACGGCAAACGGGCGGATCGCACCGCAGGCTCCCAGTACGACCAGGAGATTAAACAGGTTGGAACCGATCACATTGCCAACCGCGATATCATTATTTCCTGCGATGGAAGCGGATATGCTGACCGATAATTCCGGCGCGCTGGTTCCAAATGCCACGATGGTGAGTCCAATGATGATGCTGGGAATGCGCAGTGCTCTGGCGACAGAGGAACTGGCCTCCACAAAGTAATCGGCTCCCTTGATCAGCAGCAGGAAACCCAGGATCAGAAATACGTACATCATAAATAATTTCCCTCTTTCTTTTGTTAAGTGCTCTTGTTAAAAAGGAAGAAGGCCGAAAAAAAACGAGACTTTTATTGCACGATAAATTAAAATCATGCAATAAAAGTCTCGCTTTTTATATGTGCACCGGTTTCCGGCAAAATTATGTTCCAGGTGGAACAGATCTTTCGCGGAAACGGGAATGTCGGCTACACAGGACACGGATTAACGTGCAAGCTACTCCCTTTTACCGGGTATTAGTATATCCAGTTTTCAGGGAAAAGTCAAGCGACTTTTCATGCAGCAGCTTCTGCAGCTCCTCCGATATTCTTCCCAGCACGGCGATGACTTCTGTAACGTTCTCCTCCCGGTTCTCGGAAAACGCGTAATAGGCGCCGTAGATCTGATAACTCAGGATGAGATTTTTCACCGGATCATCCTGGTATTCCGGATGGCGTTCATAAATCAGCCTTTTTAAGCTGGATTCGATCTTCTGGATCAGACGTCCGCTCCGGCTGCCAGAAAACAGCGTCTGGATCAGGGCGTCCCTGGAAAGATAGGCCAGAAAAAGCTCCTGGGTGAACGCGCCGGGATTCTCCACCATGTATTCCGGATGAGCCAGAGAATTGATGATGGAGGTCACGATCTCCGTTTCCAGGGAATCGGATAAATCATAGATGTCCGCATAGTGGAAATAGAAGGTTGACTTGTTGATCTGCGCCTTTTCACAGAGCTCCTTAACCGTGATCTTCTCCAGCGGCTTTCCAGAGCGAAGAGCGATAAAGGCGTTGACGATACTCTGGCGTGTTTTCTCTATTCTTAAGTCCATACCTGTTACACTCCTTTCCGACGATTTTACGAAAACGTCGTATATCCGACGGTTTTGCAAATACGGTGATGGATAAAATAAAAAAGATTTTCTATAATCAATTATAGTAGGAAATCGGACGGTTGTCTATTTTCTTTGTGATCAGGGATTAATTTTTTACAGGAGGAAACGGGATGGACTATTACGGCTTTTATACGGGGAAAGAATTTACTGCCTATGAGTATCTGGGGGCGCATATTCAGGAAAATGGAACAGTATTCCGCACCTTTGCCCCCAACGCCGCGCGGATATCTGTGATCGGTGAATTTAACGGGTGGCAGGAGACTCCTATGGACAAGGTGTACGACGGTAACTTCTGGGAATGCTTTGTGCCTGCGGCTGAGGCGGGGATGATGTATAAATACAGAATCCATAAACGGGATGGCTCTTTTATCGATCACTGTGATCCCTATGGTTTTCAGATGGAATTAAGACCTCATTCGGCTTCGCTGATCAGCCGGTTGGGAGACTATGCATTCAGAGATTCAAAGTGGAAAAAGAAACACAGAAACGGTTTGGACAAGCCGCTCAATATCTACGAAATGCATGCAGGCTCCTGGCGGAGAAAAGAGGGGGCGGAAGGGGAGAATGCCTGGTATTCTTATACGGAGCTGGCAGAGCTTCTGATTCCGTATTTAAAAGAGAACGGATACAATTACGTGGAGCTGATGCCGCTGTCGGAGCATCCCTCCGATGAGTCCTGGGGGTATCAGAACACGGGATTTTACAGCCCCACCTCCAGGTATGGAACGCCCGCGGATTTGAAGAAATTCATCGATCTCTGCCACGGGCAGGAGATTGGTGTGATCATGGACTTTGTGCCGGTCCATTTCGCTGTGGATGATTATGCGCTTTGGAATTATGACGGGACGGCTCTCTATGAATATCCCCACAGCGACGTGGGACGGAGTGAGTGGGGAAGCTGCAATTTTATGCACTCCCGCGGGGAAGTCAGGAGCTTTCTCCAGTCGGCGGCGAACTACTGGCTGGAAGAGTTCCATTTTGACGGCCTGCGTATGGATGCGGTGAGTAATCTGATCTACTGGCAGGGAGATACCGCCCGCGGGGAGAACCGAAACGGTATTGGATTTCTGCAGGAGATGAACCGGGGATTGAAGAATCTGCATCCGGAGGCTCTCTTAATCGCAGAAGACTCATCCACCTACCCGGGGGTGACGAAGGCCGTGACAGACGGAGGTCTCGGTTTCGACTACAAGTGGGATATGGGCTGGATGAATGATACGCTGTCGTATTTTCAGGCGCCGCCGGCGGAACGGAAGCAGAGATACCACCAGCTTACGTTTTCCATGCAGTATTTTTATAAGGAACACTACCTGCTTCCGTTATCTCATGACGAGGTGGTCCACGGGAAAGCGACAATCCTGCAGAAAATGTATGGAGATTATGAGGGGAAATTCCCACAGGCCCGGGCGCTTTACCTCTATATGTTTGCCCACCCGGGGAAGAAGCTGAACTTCATGGGCAATGAATTCGGACAGCTTCGCGAATGGGATGAAAAACGGCAGCAGGACTGGGAGATCTTAAGATATCCGGTCCATGACGCATTTCACCGTTTTATGATGGATTTAAACAAATTGTATTCAGAGAATCCGGCTCTGTATGAGATGGACTACGACCCGGAAGGATTCCGTTGGCTGGACTGCCATCAGGAGGAACGGCTGATCTATGCGTTCGAACGACGGAGCGGGAAGCAGCGCATTGCGGCAGTTTTCAATTTCTCAGATGAGGTACAGGAGGGATATGTTCTGGAGGTCAAAGAGGGAACAGGTCTGTCCCTGCTGATTTCCAGTGAGATGGAGATTCGGGAAAAACAAAAAATTCCGCTTAAGGAAGGCAAAACGGTGATCTCTTTGCCTCCATATTCCGGCAGGTATTATCTCGTGGAGAAATAACAAAAATAGAAAACCCCCGCCGTTCCGGTGCACATAGGTGCATACCGAAACGGCGGGGGTTTTGACTACGATGCTGTATTACAATTCATCTGTGAGATTAAGCGCCTTTTTCATCGCTTCCAGTTCCTCATCTACCCGCGATTTTGACTGGTCGCCGTATAACGCATCCAGTTCCGCGGCTGTGCTGCCTCTTCCGGTCAGCTCTTCTTTGGCTTCCGCTTCATGAAGCAGCCGGTTGGCCTTTTCTTCCATGCGGTCAAACTGGCTCATCAATCCCGCGGCGGTGCTCACAGATTTCATCTGTACTTCTCCGGCCTGATTCTTTACCCTGGCTGTGCGTACCGTGTTTTTCATGGCTTCGGCGCGGGCCTTCGTCTTATCCAAGCCTGCTGTCAGCTTCCGGTAGTCTTCCTCGGCCTTATCCGCCTGTACTTTGACGGTTACGTAACTCTGCATCAGAGTCGGCCTTAAGTCTTCCTGCTCCTGCTTTAATGTGATAGCCTGTCTGGCTTTCTCCTCATTGCCATCCCGCAGGGCGCGCTCTGCGTAGGTGCCGTATTTCTTGATCTCCGCGTCGCAGGCGTCCACCTTTGCCTTTGCTTCCCTGGCAGAAGCCATGACTGAGGCAGTGCTTCCTAAAAGATCCTTGATGGCGTCCTCATACTTCCTTACCATCTGGTCGGCCATCTTCTCAGGATCCTCGGCCTTGCTTAAGAGTTCATCGATGTTTGCTGATACGATATCCTTAATTCTTCCAAACACATCTAATCCCATATATGCTCGCTCCTTTTTAACTCCGGCAGCTAAGGACTGCGATTAAGGGCCTGTGAGCCTAATTCCGCTTATCCAGAACTGCTTCTACAATCTCCGCATTGGAAATCTCCTGTTCCATGTTGCGCTGGCCGTCTTCCTGGCCTCCGCCGTTAATATTAATATTCGTAGTGGTCTTGCCCAGCACATCCGCGTCGATGATCTCCTTGAAATCAATACCTGTGGTCTCCTTGACGGTCTCGATCGTCTTGGCAAGGACGGAACCTACATTGCCTGCCAGACTTCCAACGCCGCCTTCTCCGGTGCTGCTGCCGCTGTCGATCACGGTGATCTTCTCGATTCTGGAGAGCGGTTCTGCGATCTTGCCTGCCATCTCCGGAAGGATGCCTACGATCATCTCTGTTATGGCTGCTGTATTGTACTTATTGTAAGCCTCAGCCTTCTTTTCCATACCTTCGGCTTCCGCTAACAGGGCGGCCTTGATACCTTCTGCCTCAGCCAGCTTCTTTGCGCGGATACCTTCCGCCTCAGCCAGCTGCTTTGCACGGATACCTTCTGCTTCGGCCAGCTGTTTGGCTCTGGTGGCAGCGGCTTCCGCCTCTGCCTTCATGCGGATCGCAGCGGCCTCTGCCTCTGCTTTTTTCGTCTCGGCGATCGCGTTCGTCTCGGCGGTGGCAAGACCTCTCATTCTCGTTGCCTCGGCTTCCGCGTCGGCCTGTTTCTTAAGGGTCTGGGCGGAGGCGTCGGCTTCCGCTACTTTCTTATATTTTTCAGAATCGGCAATCTGAGCCTGTTTTTCTCTCTCAGCAATAGCCGGCTGTACAACCGTGGCCTGCAGGGAGGCTTTGGCTGTCTCTGCCTGGCGCTCCGCCAGCTCGCGGTTCTTTACTTCCTTGGAGATCTCTACCTGTACGGCGGCCTGCTCGATATCTTTCTGGCGCTCCTGACGCAGAAGCTCTGCATCCATCTGTGTCTGAATGACATCCTTCTGGGTAATGTTCTTCTGGATGTCGTAAGCCACGTCGGCCTGGGCCTTCGAGGTCTGGATTTCCTTCTGGTAGGCCTGTTCCTTGATTAACTTTTCCTTGTTGGCGGCACTGATCTCCGCCTCGGTTGCCAGCTTCGCCTGCTCACCGTCTCTGCGGGCCTCGCTGACTTTGATCTGACGCTCGCGCTCTGCCTCAGCCTGCGCAATGTCTGCTTCTTTCTTCTTCTCGGCGATCTGCTTCACACCCAGGGACTTGATGTAGCCGTTTTCGTCTGTCACATCCTTGATGGTGAAAGACATGATCTCGAGACCCATGGTGGACAGTTCGGTGGCCGCCGCTTCCTGTACGGAGTTGGCGAATTTCTCACGGTTGCTGTACAGTTCTTCTACAGAAAGTGTGGATACTACCTCACGCAGCTTGCCTTCCAGGATCTGCCGGGCAATCTCTTCCATGTTGAGCTTTACTTCCTTGATGTCCTTGCCGTTGAAACGCTCGATTGCCTTTAAGATGCTGGTGGTGTCGTTCTTAACCTTCAGTACGACGGTGCTGACTACGTTGATCGGTACTTTCTGGGAGGACATACTGTCTTCCGTCGTAATCTCCAGGCTGGAGGCGCTAAGCGATATGTAATCGATTCGATTGATGACGGGAATCACGATACCGCCACCGCCGGTAATTACCTTTTTCTTGATGCCGGTTACGACGCCCGCCTTATCCTGTGGAACACGTTTCCACCAGGACATGATCACCATTATAATCAAAATGACTGCGGCCACAATAATGATGATTGGAATTAGCTTGTTGATTAGTTCGCTCATTTTCGTTCTCCTTTTCTCGCCTTTTCTTTTCCCGGTTACGCCCACGCGCAGTTATGAAACCGCGGACATGAGGTTACGGAAAGCGAAGTGATGTGATGGTAAAGTTTATGTATAAAGACCGGCAGAAATCACCTCAGCCTCTATTCATCATCCATACTGCCGTACCCGGCAAACTCGTCTTTGGGACGAACCACGGCGATCTCGCCGTCAAATTCAACCAGCTTTACCACGGTGTTCTGCTTTAAGACCTCCGATGCGTCCGTGCTCCGGCACACGAAGGTGGTGGCAATGCCCTTGATATTATCGAACTCTACTGTTCCCAGGCCGCCTGCCAAAACCGTATTGATGATCTTTCCATCACACAGATAAAGCTCCTCACGATTCATAGCCTCATTTTCCACCCGTTTTAACCTCCTTATGACCATCTGTACCGCCATCGCAGCCGCATAGCCGATCACGATGGCTGGAATCAGGCTGTTAAACAAAAGTCCCATGCCGCCGAATGTGATGAGCCCGGTACAGATACTCACTCCCGAGATCGGCAGGAAATTCAAGTCAATATCAAAATCAAAATTAAGAAATGCCTCCAGCGCTCCGGATACATTTTCCAGAAATTCACCCAGAACAGACAGCGAGAGCAGTAAAAAACCGATAACCATACAAATGATGTAGATATCCCTCATGGCGTCCCCCTCCGCGGCTGTTTTAAGGCTCCGTGCCTCTGCCAGCCAGCTTCTGTAACGATATCTATTATACCATTTTTCGGTAAAACATACTATCTATCAATTCATACAAATTTCTTAAATTAGTTGAACAAAAATGATATTAATCCGTTGTAGAAAGAATTTAGAAAGCAGTAAAGGAGACAGTTTTAAGATAAAGGACTGCATGGAGAAAAGAAAGTTACAATAAAAAAGCATTGCCATGAGAATTGGGTTCATGGCAATGCTTTTTGCTGTGCTGGCAAATCTTACATTCCAGCGAATTTGTTTTTTACTTTGGCAATCTTTTCCTGTGGTGCCTGCTCCATCGGATACCAGCCCTTGGCGGACATCTTCTTGTAAATATCATCCTGCATGCAGAGACTGTCGTTTAATGCACAGTCAAATGTCTGATGAACATTAGCTGTCGATGACTCGATCGTTCCGTGCAGGTATAAGTCACACACTCCCTTGGTGGTAAGGAGTAAGTTTTCCATAATACACTTGTCGTCCATGTTTGCGCCTCCTTACACTAAATTAATGAAATTATCAAAAATCTGCTGATGCTTCTGGGAAATCTGTTCCACACAGGTCTTTAATTCCTGATCCTGTAAATTCGTGATTGCTTCCTGACACTGTGTCTTCAAAAACTTCTCATGACCTAATGCGTCTTCAATATACGTTAATTCCTTTGGACTCATATTATCACCTCCACATTTAGTATGTGAGTTTCTGCTCAATCCATTCCGGCAATTGATTCCTTTTGCGGAGGTGGAATAATTTTCCTGTAAAAAATCATGGTGAGCACAGTGGCCGCCGTCCATCCGAACGGCCATGCCATCCAGATTCCGGTGCTGCCAAAGTGAGGCGTCAGCAGGCAGGCGAACAGAATACGCAGGATCAGATCGGGGATGGTGGCAATGACAAAATATACCATGGCTCCGGAGCCGCGCAGAATACCGTCGGTCATCAGCTTGATCGAGATCATGAAATAGAGGGGCGATACGATTTTTAAAAACATTACACCGGCGTTTATAGCCTCCTGACTGCCGGAATCCAGAAACAGCCCCATGATCTGTCTGCTGAACAGGAAATAGAGAGCCACAAACGGCACGGAGGCGATCAGGGAGAGACGGACGCCTTCCCGGAAACCGGAACTGATCCGGCCGCCCTTGCCTGCACCCAGATTCTGGGCCGTAAAGCCAGACAGACAGCTTCCCAGGGACATGAAGGAGGTGATGGCAAAGGTATTCAGCTTGATGGCCGCGGAGTAGCCCGCAATGACGGCGGAGCCATAGTGGTTGACGATGACCTGGACGAATAGATTTCCCACGGAAAGCACGCTCTGCTGCATAATGCTGGGAACTGCGATTGCCGCGATCTGCTTAAAGAGTCCCCAGTCAAACATGGCGGCTTTTTCGGTTCCGGCCATATTTTTCAGGCGTGAACCGAGGGTCACCACAGCCAGGATACAGGAGACGCCCTGAGCGAGAAACGTGGCCCAGGCGACACCGGCGACGCCCATGTGAAAGCCGGCGACGAACCAGATGTCGAGCACGATATTGCCCAGAGAGGAGCCGATTAAGAACCAAAGGGGCGTTTTTGAGTCTCCAAATGCAGTGAAAATTCCGGTGCAGACGTTATAAAGGATCAGGAACAGCAGTCCGAAGGTGTAGATGCGCAGATACAGGGCGCCGTCGGAGAAGACGTTGTCAGGCGTCTTGATCCATCTCATCATGGGAGCGCAGAAGATGATACCGTAGGCGGTCAGAAAGAGGCTTAAAGCGACGCAGGATATGAAAGCCGTATGGATGGCTGTCTTCATTCTGCGGAAGTCCCTGGCTCCGAAGAGGCGGGATACGACCACCGACGCGCCTAAATTGCTTCCGGTGGCGAAGGCCATGAAGATAACTGTGATCGGATAGGAGGCGCCGACGGCAGCCAGCGCGTCTTCACCGGCGAAGCGTCCGGCGATCATGCTGTCCGCGATATTGTAAAACTGCTGAAACATGACGCTTACCAGCATCGGCAGCAGGAAACGCCACAGGGTTTTTCGTGGAAGTCCCACGGTTAAATCGGTTGTCATACGGTATCCTCCGGAAAAAATAGTCTAAAGAAGAGTATAGCAGGAGTAGGAAGGGAAGGCAATCGGGAAAATTGGTGATAATTTATATTGTGAAAAAATTATTAATCTTTTACAATGATGAAGATAGGAACAAATTATAAGAATGGAGGCAGCCATATGAGACGTGTGATCGACGCCCCGTCCACCTACATACAGGGACCGGGAGAGATAAAGAAGCTGGCGGAGCATTACAGGAGCATTGGGGAGGGCGAAGTACTGCTGATTATGGACCGGTTTGTCCATGACGTTTACCGGGATGCGGCAGCGGAGAGCTTCGAGAAGGAGGAGATTTCCTGGAAGGAAGAGGTGTTCACCGGCGAGTGCTGTGAGCCGGAGATCACGAGACTGGCCGGGCTGGCGGAGAACTGCGGCGCCGTATTCGGGATCGGGGGCGGCAAGGTGCAGGATACGGCAAAGGCAGCAGGCCATTATTCCGGAAAGCCTGTGATTCTGGTGCCGACTGCGGTTTCCACAGATGCACCGTGCAGCAGAATCGCCGTTCTCTACCAGGAGGACGGTACCTTTGACCGTTATCTTTCGTTAAAGAGGAACCCTGATCTGATTATTCTGGACACGGAGATCATCGCCCACGCTCCGGTGCGGTTGTTTACGGCGGGGATGGGAGATGCCATTTCCACGTATTATGAGGCTTTTGCATGCCGGAGAAACGGCGCGGCGACGAGGGCCGGCGGCAGCGTGTCCATCGCGGCGGAGGCTTTGGCGAAGGCGTGTCTCGATACGGTCCTCACATATGGGGAACAGGCCAGAAAAGATGTGGAGAACCGGCTCTGTACGGAAGCTGTGGAAAATATTGTGGAAGCCAATACGTATTTAAGCGGAATCGGCTTCGAGAGCGGGGGACTGGCCTGCGCACATGCGCTTCACAACGGCCTGGCCCTTCTTCCGGAGCTGTCTTCCGTGATGCACGGAGAAAAGGTGGCATTCTGTACACTGGTGCAGATGGTGCTGGAGGGCCGGCCGGAGGAGGAGATCAGTAAGATTCGCGGCTTCTGCCGGAAGGTAGGGCTTCCGGTTTCGCTGGAAGACATGCATGCGGGAGAAATCCCGGAACACCGTCTGCTCGAGGCAGCGGTCAAAAGCTGCTCACCGGAAGAGACGATGAGAAACATCGGCAGGAACGTGGAGCCGGAGGAAGTGGTGAGGGTGATGAAGCGTCTATCAAAATGATCCGTAGTTAAACATTTTATATGGAATAGAAAAGAGGTCTCCTACAGCAAAACGTCAGGAGACCTCTGATTTCTGTTATTTTTTCCCGCTCCAGCAATAGGTGCAGAGCTTGCAGGGAGAAATGCCGATGGATGCCTGTAAATCATCCAGCCTGTGGTAACGGAGTGTGGTGAAATTCAGTTTCTTTCTGATTTCTTCCACCATCTCCTGATAGTTCCTGCTGTCGGGATCCGCGTAATCGGCCAGCACTTCGTCGGAGACGTTGTCCCCCTCACGGTCGCGGATGATTCTGCGGGTAATCAGATCCAGCTCCGAGTTGGAACGGGAGAAGTTTAAGTAAGGACAGCCAAACATGAGAGGCGGGCAGGCCGGACGAATATGGACCTCTTTCGCACCGCTCTGATATAAGAACTCCGTAGTCTCACCCAGCTGTGTGCCGCGGACGATGGAATCGTCGATCAGCAGCATACTCTTGCCGCGGATCAGGGCATCTACAGGGATCAGCTTCATCTTTGCAATCAGATTTCGTTCTCCCTGATTCTGAGGCATAAAAGAACGAGGCCATGTAGGCGTATATTTGATAAAGGGTCTTGCAAACGGGATGCCGGATTCATTGGCATATCCAATGGCGTGAGCGATTCCGGAATCCGGAACACCGGCCACCATGTCTGCTTTTACATCATCCCGGCGGGCCAGAAGCTTTCCGCACTCATAGCGCATATTTTCGACGTTGATGCCTTCATAGGAGGAAGTCGGATAACCGTAGTAAACCCATAAGAAGGAACAGATCTTCATCTCTTCCCTGGCTGGAACCAGGCTTTCCATGCCTTCCGGCGTCAAAAAGACGATCTCTCCCGGGCCCAGCTCATAGTAGTCAGAGTAGCCCAGATTGATGTAGGCAAAGCTTTCGAAAGAGGCGCAGAATGCGTCTTCCTTTTTACCTATCACGATAGGGGTGCGTCCCATACGGTCTCTTGCCGCGTAGATTCCCTCCGGGGTCAGGATCAGTATGGTCATGGAGCCGTCGATCCGCTCCTGGGCGTACTGAAGGCCCTCTGTGATGCTGGCTTTCTGATTGATCAGGGCCGCCACCAGTTCTGTCGAATTGATCCTGCCGCCGCTCATCTCCATAAAATGAATATGGCCGTTCTCATAGGCCGATCGGATTAAATCGTCCTGATTATTGATTTTACCTACTGTGGTGATGGCGAAACTGCCGAGATGGGACTGAATTAAGAGCGGCTGCGGCTCATTGTCGGATATGCATCCGATTCCGGAAGTGCCTTCCAGCTCGTCCAAGTCCCCGTCAAATTTTGTACGGAAAGGAGTGTTTTCGATATTATGAATGGCACGGGAGAAGCCCCGTGGCCCGTATACGGCCATACCGCCGCGCTTGGTTCCCAGATGGGAGTGGTAATCCACTCCGAAAAATACGTCGAGTGTACAACTCTTTTTAGATACGACACCAAATATTCCGCCCATAAAATTCCCTCTTCTATGTGATTAAGTCGTGTGATCTTGTGAAAATCAATCCGGACGGTCTGACAAATCAGCCGTCCAAGACAATTCTAACACATATGAGGAGATGGAAACAATGGATTTACCCATTAAATATTCTTATGAAGTTTTAGAAGTAGCAGTGGGGACGCCCTCAGACTCTCCGCAGGCCCTGGGGCTGTGTACTGGCTCCGGGAGGGGAAGGGCGCCAGATGTAATCTGGTAAAAAAACAGACCGTCTCTTTGGCCTTCTTTAGTTGGGCAAAGGGACGGTCTGGGTTAAGACACTATAAATTAAACTTCATTGATTTTTCGCTTTACATAAGTCGTGTGAAGCAGGTGGTGCGCTTTTTCGCTGCCTGGTTTGCCGAGGTAGGTCTCGTAGAGTTCCTTGATTGCAGGATTCTCGTGGGACTTACGGATGGTTTTGGCTGCGTCTTCGTCGTATAATACTTTGGCGCGCAGGGCTCTGATGTCTACGGTGTTGCGGACGGAGCCTGGCTGCTGGGGCTGGCCGCCGCCGTTTACACAGCCGCCAGGACATCCCATGATCTCGATGAAGTGGTAGTCTGCCTCACCGGATTTTACTCTGTTTAAGAGCTCTCTGGCATTGCCGAGGCCGGAGGCGACTGCAACCTTCACATCCATGCCGGCTACGTTGTAGGTAGCTTCCTTGATGCCTTCGGTGCCGCGTACGTCGGTAAAGTCAAGCTTCTGTAATTCTTCGCCGGTCAGAGTCTCGACAGCCGTTCTCAAGGCCGCTTCCATAACTCCGCCGGTTGCGCCGAAGATGACAGCCGCGCCGGTACCAAGGCCTAACGGAGCGTCGAATTCTTCATCCGGAAGCTCGTTGAAGCGGATACCGAATTTCTTGATCATTCTGGCGAGCTCTCTCGTCGTCATGGAGTAATCTACATCCGGGCAGCCGTTGGCATCCTGGTTGTCTCTGCCGATCTCGAACTTCTTCGCGGTACATGGCATAACGCTGACAGATACGATATCTTCCGGCTTTAAGCCCATCTTTTCCGCATAGTAGGATTTGGCGATAGCGCCGAACATCTGCTGCGGGGACTTGCAGGAGGATAAGTTCTCTGTCATATCCGGGAAATAGTGCTCGCAGTATTTGATCCATCCTGGTGAACAGGAGGTGATCATCGGCAGCGTGCCGCCGTTCTGAACTCTCTCAATAAATTCATGCGCTTCTTCCATAATCGTTAAGTCGGCGCTGAAGTTGGTGTCGAATACTTTGTCGAAGCCGATTCTTCTTAACGCAGCAGCCATCTTGCCTTCTACGTTCGTTCCGATCGGATAGCCGAATTCCTCGCCCAGTCCCGCACGAACTGCCGGAGCTGTCTGTACGATGACGTGTTTGGAAGGATCTGCGATAGCGGCGGCTACGTCGTCGATGCAGGTCTTCTCATAGAGAGCGCCTGTCGGGCAGACTGCGATACACTGGCCGCAGGATACGCAGCTGGTCTCGCCCAGGCCCATATCGAATGCGGAACCGATGATGGTGGCGAAACCACGCTCATTGGCGCCGATGACGCCGATTCCCTGTACCTTTTCACAGGTAGCGGAACAGCGGCGGCAGAGGATACATTTGCTATTGTCACGGACCATGTGGGCCGCACTCTCATCGATACAGGACGGAGTCTTCTCTCCATCGTAGTAATCGCTGTCTTCCACGCCCAGCTCCTTACATAAGGTCTGCAGCTCGCAGTTTCCGCTGCGGACACAGGATAAACAGGAACGGTTGTGGTTGGATAAAATCAGCTGGAGCGTCTTTTTTCTGTATTCTACGAGGTCAGGCGTGTTGGTCCATACCTCAAGGCCCGGACTCACCGGGTAAACACAGGCCGCAGCCAGCTTGCCGCCGTTGATCTTAACTGTACACATACGGCAGGCGGCAATTTCATTAAGATCTTTTAAATAACATAAAGTTGGTATCTCAACATGGGCGAGTCTTGCTGCTTCCAGAATGGTGGAGCCTTCTGGAGCGCTGACTTCCATGCCGTTGATTTTAATTGTAATATTCTCCATGATACGTTCTCCCTCCATTATTTCTTGTAGATAGCGCCAAACTTACACTTCTCCATACAAGCGCCGCACTTGATACACTTATCGCCATCGATAACATGCGGATTCTTGACGGAACCGGTAATTGCGTTGGCAGGACAGTTCCTTGCACAGAGCGTACAGCCCTTACACTTCTCAGGATCGATATGATAGGAGAGAAGAGCCTTACAAACGCCTGCAGGACAGGTCTTATCTACAATATGGGCTACGTATTCATCGCGGAAGTACTGTAATGTGGAAAGTACCGGGTTCGGTGCTGTCTGCCCAAGTGCGCAGGCCGAGTTGGCCTTTATGTAGTAACATAATTCTTCCAGCTTGTCGAGGTCAGCCATGGTAGCCTGGCCCTTGGTGATCTTCTCTAAGATCTCCAGCATACGCTTCGTACCGATCCGGCACGGGGTACACTTACCGCAGGATTCCTCAACCGTGAACTCTAAGAAGAACTTGGCGATGTCGACCATACAGTCGTCTTCGTCCATAACGATCAGACCGCCGGAACCCATCATGGAGCCGATGGCAACCAGGTTGTCGTAGTCGATCGGAATATCAAAATGCTCTGCCGGGATACATCCGCCGGATGGTCCGCCGGTCTGAGCCGCTTTAAACTTCTTGCCGCCTGGGATTCCGCCGCCGATCTCTTCGATGATCTCGCGCAGTGTGGTTCCCATCGGAACTTCTACAAGGCCGGTATTATGGATCTTGCCGCCGAGAGCGAATACTTTCGTTCCCTTGGACTTCTCGGTTCCCATGGAGGAGAACCACTCCGGTCCGTTTAAGATGATCTGAGGAATGTTCGCCCAGGTCTCTACGTTATTTAAAATGGTTGGCTTGCCAAATAAACCCTTCTGTGCCGGGAACGGAGGACGCGGGCGCGGTTCGCCTCGGTTGCCTTCGATGGATACCATAAGGGCAGTCTCCTCACCACAGACGAATGCGCCTGCGCCGAGTCTTAAATCGATATTGAAGGAGAAGCCTGAGCCGAAGATATCGTCGCCCAGGAGTTCCATCTCTCTGGCCTGGTCAATGGCGATCTTCAGACGCTGTACGGCGATCGGGTACTCTGCACGAACGTAGATGTAACCCTGGGAAGCGCCGATGGCGTAGCCTGCGATGGTCATGGCCTCCAGTACTGCGTGAGGATCACCTTCCAGAACGGAACGGTCCATGAACGCGCCGGGGTCGCCCTCGTCGGCGTTACAACAGACATACTTCTGGTCTGCATCGTTGCCCTTAGCCAGCTTCCACTTGAGTCCGGTCGGGAAACCGGCGCCGCCGCGGCCTCTCAAACCGCTGTCCAGCAGAACCTGGATTACATCGTCCGGAGTCATCTCGGTTAAAACCTTGCCGAGGGCCTGATATCCGCCTGTACCAATGTACTCTTCGATGACTTCCGGGTTGATGACGCCACAGTTGCGCAGTGCGATTCTGTGCTGCTTCTTATAGAAATCGGTGTCTCCTAAGGACTTGACGCCGGATGGCGTAACCGTCTCATCATAGAGAAGTCTCTGTACAGGACGTCCCTTTAATAAGTGTTCTTCTACGATCTCAGGAATGTCCTCCTCCTTGACCATGGCGTAGAAGGTTGCATCCGGGTAAACGATCATAATCGGGCCAAGGGCACAGAGTCCATGGCAGCCTGTCTGAACGACGGAAACCTCCTCATCCAGTCCCTGCTTCTTTAATTCTTCTCTTAATGCTACCATAATCTGCTGGCTTCCGGAGGAAGTACATCCCGTTCCGCCGCAAACTAATACATGTGAACGATACATCTTGTTTCCTCCTTATTTAATGTCAGCTGAACCCAGCGTGTAATTTTCCAGAATATGACCGCCGATCAGATGCTCTTTGTATACTTCTTCCGCTTTCTCGGCGTTCATCTTGATATAAGTTACTTTTTCTTTACCAGGCTCGAGAATCTCGACGATGGGCTCATACTGGCATAAGCCGATGCAGCCTGTCTGTGTAACGGAAAAACGGTCTGTCATGTTATTTTCCTGAACGAGTGTGGAAAGTTTATTAAGAACAGGTCTTGCGCCGCTGGCGATTCCGCAGGTTGCCATACCAACCAGTACACGGGTGCGTGCGTGGTCTTCTTCGCGCATGCTGACCTGACTCTGCATCTTCTCTCGGATTGCTTTTAATTCTTCAAGAGTCTTCATGTTATTCCTCCAATTCCGGCCGGTCTAAATGACCGCGCCACCATCTGTTTCAAGTTTGTTTTCTGCCAGATATTCCTTGATATAGGCGGATACCTCTGGAGTGTCAAAGGGGATATCCCCTAAAATTTCCCGAAACTCTCTGGTATCCAGTACAAATGACGCATCGTTATAGCGGTATGTATAGAGAAAATCCGTATCCGGATGGCATGTAATGAGCGTCTCTATCGTTCCGTTCATATCTCCAAGCGGCATCCGGTCAATATGGGAAAGACCAAAAACTGCGGTGACCGTGGTTCCCACACCGGGAGTTGAGTCGATGGTAAAACTTCCGCCGGTGCTCTCTGCAGCATACTTAAAAAAGGGAATGCCAAGGCCTACCTTTCTCGTCTTTCTGGTCGTAAAAAATGGATCCGTCACATGAGCTGCCTGCTCCTCTGTCATGCCGCATCCATCATCCGCTATGGTGATAGTCAGCAGGTCAGAAGCAGTGTCGACGGCTGCGGTGATAGCGACAAGCGCTGCGCCCGCTCTCGTGGAATTTTCCGCTACATCCAATACATTTAAAGAAATTTCTGTCATCATGGGATTTTAACTATTCATATTTGGCAAGAATGCCAGGGACGTCATCGGGTGTCAGTCTGCCGTAAACTTCGCCGTTGATCATCATGACCGGAGCGAGTCCGCATGCGCCTACGCATCGGCAGGAGTCAAGGGAAAATTTACCATCGGGAGTGCATTCTCCGTTGGTAATGCCAAGAAGCTCAACCAGCTTATTGTAAATCTCGCCGGAGCCCTTGACGTAACAGGCTGTACCAAGACAGACAGAAACCTGATATTTACCCTTTGGCTGGAGGGCAAACTGGGCATAGAAGGTAGCAACACCGTATATTTTCTCAAGCGGTATGCCCGTTTCATCAGATATCATGGTCTGTACTTCAATTGGAAGATAACCATAAATGTCCTGTGCCTTCTGCATGATCGGCATCAGGGCGCCTTTCGTGCCTTTAAGCTCGGAAATCACTTCTTTTAAAGCGGCTTCCTGCTCCTTTGTCCCGCTAAACAGGACACCTTGTTTTTTGCAAGCCATTTTATAACCTCCTTAAATTGTTGCTTATGCAATGTATCTAACATTCTACCATGATATTGAGAAAAAATCCATAGGTTCGGAGAGATTCGACAAAAAAATAACGATATATATAGGTAAAAATATACTGATTTCGCAATTAAATACATAGAAAAGTAGTAGGATATAGCAAAACGCTGTAATCCGGCTCCTTTCGGCATCGGCAGGCAGGCCGCACATGGACCAGTTCTTTGTACAATTTTAACAGATAGAGAGCTGAAATATTCTATAAATAAAAGAAATTATATAAAAGGCTTTCCTTTCCTTCGAAAAATTACTATAATCTACTTATGAATTGAAAAAGAATATCATAGCTGAAGTGATAAAACCATCAAAAAGGAGAGTGTATGTATGACTGCTAGAGATGTAAAGGATATTCTGGGCGCCAGGGTGCTGGTCGGTGAGGATCATTTGGAGGTGGAAGTGCGGAGTGCCTGCGGTTCCGACATGATGAGTGATGTGCTGGCATTTTCCAAGGATCATTCTGTGCTGCTTACAGGGCTCTGTAATCCGCAGGTGATCCGTACCGCGGAGATGCTGGATATTGTCTGCCTTGTTTTTGTCAGAGGGAAAAAGCCCGATGATGCCATGCTGGAAATGGCGAGGGAGCGAAACTTAATTGTGATGGCCACCGGCCACCGGATGTTCTCGGCCTGTGGAATGCTTTATTCAGCGGGGCTTCATGGAGGTGCGATCTGATGGATGATGTTATCACTCTGAACTATCACATATCGCCGGATGACTTCACCAGGGCGGGTGAGGCGAGCAGCGATGTGAAGGGAAAGCTAAAGCAGATGGGCGTGAGCCCTGACGCGGTGAGAAAGGTTGCTATTGCCATGTATGAAGGGGAGATCAACATGGTGATTCATGCAAAGGGCGGGGAGATTACGGTTAACATAACGCCGGAAGAGATCGAGATGATCCTGGCGGACGTGGGCCCCGGAATCCCTGATGTAGAGCTGGCCATGCAGGCCGGATATTCCACGGCTCCGGACGAAGTGCGCTCTTTGGGCTTCGGAGCAGGCATGGGCCTCCCCAATATGAAGAAGTATTCGGATGTGCTGGAGGTTGACACAACGCTGGGAGTGGGTACAACCGTCCGGATGGTGGTGAAGATAGTATAATCTGGGGGTGAGAAGGTGGAGAAATTTTATCATTCAGTCAGGCTGGATGCGGACCTGTGCATGGGATGCATTAACTGCATCAAACGGTGTCCGACCCAGGCGATCAGGGTGAGAAACGGGAAGGCGC